>LKNC01000050.1 GCA_001564255.1 Natrialbaceae archaeon Tc-Br11_E2g1 | reverse complement strand
GTATAAACCCGGTCGCTGTCGGACGGGCCGCCGGCTGTCAGACCGAATCCTCGAGGACCGCGCGTGCCGCCTCGTAGCCACTCCCCATCGCCCCCTGGATCGAGGACCACTGCGTATAGTCACCGGCGAGGTAAACCGGCCCCTCGGGGTCGCGAACGTCGGGTAACTCGTCGTGGATGCCCGGGGGCTGGGCGAACTGGGCGAAGTCGACACGCTCGGTCGAACGGACCTCGAAGCGATCGAACCGGCGTTCGGGGAACCACGACTCGAGGGTCCGCCGGCTCGTCTCGGCGAGTTCCTCGGCGCTCTCCTCGCGCTCGCCGAGGTAGGTCGCGCTCACGAGCGTCGCGTCCTCGGGTGCGTACTCGGGGGCGACCTCGCTGTGGGGGACGACCTGGTTTGGCCCCTCCTCGCCCGTGTTCAGGAGTAGGCGTTTGCCCGTCTCGAGGTCCGTTTCCTCCGGCAAGGCGTAGTACTGGGTCACACAGGCCCGGCCCTCGGTCGGGATCGACTCGAGGCCGGTCAGCTCGCGGGCACTCCGGGGATCGGTCGCGACGACGACGGCGTCCGACCCGTGAGAGTCGCCGTCGGCGACGACGGTCGCGCCGTCGCCGTCGGCCGTGACGGACTCGACGTCGACGCCCGTCTCGAGGGTCACACCGTTCCGTCGGGCGTATTTCCCGAGTTGTGCTGGAATCTCCCCCATCCCGCCTGCCGGGACGGCCGTCGCCCCGACCGAAAGCGTCCGGAAGGTGTACTCGAAGACCGCCGCGGAGGTCTCGAGAGAGCGATCGAGGGTGATCCCGCCGTAGAAGGGTGCGGCGAAGTTCTCTACGAACTTCGGGGAGAACCCATACTCGCGCAGGTACGACGCGATCGACTTGTCGTCGCCGGCGAAGATCTCCGCGGGGTCGGTCCCCGTGAGATCCCGCCTGAGTTTCGCCACGCGGAGTTTGTCGCCGATCGTGATATCGGGGTTAAGCAGCGTCGCGGGCAGTGCCGTCGGCTCCCGAAACGGGTCCGACAGGGTAGAGCGGTGGCCCGGACGGGCCAGGACGGCACCCGGGGCGAACCGACGGAGGTCGAGCGCCTCGAGGTCGAGTTCCCGGGCCACGGCGGGGTAGGTCGGAAAGAGGACCTGAAAACCCCGGTCGAACCGGTAGCCGTCTTCCGTACGGGTCCGCACGCGCCCGCCGACCTCGTCGTTGCGCTCGAGGACGGTCACCGACGCCCCGCCGGCGGCGAGGTGGCGGGCGGCGACCAGTCCGGCGAGACCACCGCCGACGACCGACACGTGTGGCGTCTTACTCATGGGCGGCGCTTGTATCTCGACATATAAAATCATGGACCCATACGGCGTCGACCGGCTGGCCTCGAGTCCGTCGGATGGACAGCGATTTGTCTTTCGGGCCGAAAGCCCGACTATGGAGACGACCGAGGCGTTTTCGGGGCTCGAGTGTACCGACTGTGGGGCGACTTTCGACGCGGCCGAAACGACTCACCGCTGTGAGGAGTGTGGGGGGATCCTCGATCCGGCGTACGACCTGGACGCGATCGACGTCGACTGGGGGACCGTCGAGTCACGTCCCGTCGACTCGATGTGGCGCTACGAGGAACTGCTCCCCTTTTGCCGGGAGTCGGCGGTGACGGCCGAGGAGGGGGGAACGCCGCTGGTCGAGTGTCCGACCCTCGCCGAGGAACTCGGCGTCGGACGCGTCCTGATCAAAGACGAGGGCCGAAACCCGACGGGGACGGTCCTCGATCGCGGGCTGAGTCTGGCCGTCACCGCGGCGAACGGCCACGGCGCGAGCGACGTCGCCCTCCCCTCGACGGGCAACGACGGGCAGGCCGCCGCGGCCTACGCCGGCCGGGCCGACCTCGAGGCCCACGCCTACCTGCCGGCGCGCTCGAGTCACACCCACAAGTCGATGGTCAACGTCCACGGCGGCGACATGACCGTCACCGGCGGCCGGTTCCCCGACGCCGAAGCCGGCTTTCGGGAGGCGATGGCCGAACACGACTGGTACTCACTCGAGGCCTTCGCGACGCCGTATCGCCACGAGGGCGAAAAGACGCTGCTGTTCGAGATCGTCGAGAAACTGGAGTGGGAGGTTCCGGAGGCGATCGTCTACCCGACCGGGAGCGGACTGGGGCCGGTCGCGTTGCACAAGGGCGCGAGCCAGTTCCGGGACCTCGGAGTGATCGACGAGCTGCCGGGGATCTACGCCGCCCAGGCGGAAGGCTGTGCGCCGATCGTCGAGGCCCTCGGAGAGGAGAGGGAGGTCACCGAACCGATCGAGTACCCCGACACGATCTGTGGCGGTATCGAGATCCCCGACCCGAACGCGAGCCCGCTGATCCTCGAGGCCCTCCGGGAAAGCGACGGGGGTGCGGTGGCGACGAAAGACGGCGAGATCTTAGACGCGGCGATCGCCGTCGCGAAAAACGAGGGACTGGAGATGGACCCCTCCTCGGCGGCCGCGGCCAGTGGTGCGTGGCAACTCGCCGAGGGCGGCGAGTTCGACGGCGACGCGACGGTCGTCGTCGTCAGTACCGGGACCGGGAACAAGGAGGCGGACGTGTTACGAAGTCACCTGATGGGTCAGGGTATCTGACGGCCTCGGGATCGTGGTTTCGCCGCGTTGACCGGTATCCGTCGGTTTCGCAGGGTTTTTGATCGCTACCGGGAAACGGAGGGGTATGACTGCGCCCTGGGACGACTGGAACCACGTTCTGAAACTCGATCCCGACAAGGAGTTGCCCGACGGGATCACCTACGGTGACCTCTGTGCGACAGGCACCGACGCGATCGAAGTCGGCGGCACGACGGGGATGACCGAAGAGAACATGACCGCGGTCATCGAGGCCTGTGCCCAACACGACGTCCCCCTCTACCAGGAGCCGGCGAACCCGGGCGTCGTCGTCGACAGCGACGCCTTGGAGGGGTATCTCGTCCCGACGGTCTTCAACGCCGGCTCGCCTTTCTGGATCACCGAAGCCCACAAGGAGTGGGTCCGGATCGACGACGGGTTGGACTGGGATCGGACCACCCTCGAGGCCTACATCGTGTTGAACCCCGAGGCCGACGTGGCACAACTGACGGAGGCGAACTGTGATCTCACTGCCGGTGACGTCGAGGCCTACGCGAAAGTCGCCGAACGGATGTTCGGCCAGGAGATCGTCTACGTCGAGTACTCCGGCACCTTCGGCGAGGAGCGTCTCGTCTCTGCCGCGAGCGACGGCCTCGAGGAGTCGACGCTGTTCTACGGCGGCGGGGTCCGTGATTACGACTCGGCGTACACGATGGGCCAGCACGCCGACGTCGTCGTCGTCGGCGACCTCGCACACGACGGGGGCGTCGAGGCCGTCCGGGAAACCGTCGACGGGGCGAACGACGCCTGATACTGCCGAAGGAAAATCCCCGCGGATTTTCGCCCGCCAGTGCTCGTATCTCCGACCGATGTGTCCGGGCCGCTCGTCACCGGATAGCATCCGGTTCCTCTCGCCCCTCTGTCGTCTCAGTTACTCGACCGGCTGTATACGTACGTTTGTCTGACCGTAGCAGACGGTCTCGAGTTCGTGAGGTATTCTTAGGGTGCTACAGTGCATAGTGGTAGCAAATGGCGGTTTCTCAGCGATCCGTTCTCGAGGCGGGTTCGACGGGGACGTACACGCTCGTCGTCGCGGTCGCGGACCGTGGAAACGTCGAGCAGTTGATGCGGACAGCAGTCGACCTCGCGGCGGGAAAGGACGGGGAGATCGAGGTCGTGAGCGTGATCCACAAGACGCCGACCTCGCCGTTTCGGCTCTTTTCGGACCAGCGGATCAAATCCGAGTTCGCCACGGGCCACCGGGAGGCGATAGACCGGGCGACTGCGGCCGCGTCCGAGGCGTCGGTACCGGTCGACGGCCGGCTCCTGATCGGGACCGACGTCGCCGGCGAGATCCTCACGGCGGTCGAAGCGGCCGACGCCGACGCACTCTTGTTGGGGTGGCACGACAGGCCCCGGGCTTCGGACGTCGTCCTCGGGACCACGGTCGATCCGGTGATCAGGCGTGCCCCCTGTGACGTCTTCGTCGAGCGCGTCGGGACGACCGCCGACGGCCTCGAGTCGGTCCTGTTTCCGACCGTCGGCGGCCCACACGTAGAGCCGGCGACCGACCTCGCGGAGGCCGTCGCGGCCGCCGAGGACGCGACGGTGACGGTCGTCTCCTACGCCCCCACGGGGGCGGACGAACGCGACCGGGCGAGCGCCCACGAGTACGTCGAGGCGGCCGCGAGGCAACTCACGGAGGTTCCCGTCGAGGCGGTCGTCGAGGAGAGCGACGACGTCGCAAGTTCGGTCGTCGTCGAAGCCGGCGAGCACGATCTGGTCGTCCTCGGGGCGACCCGCGAGCGAACGGTTCGGCGTCGGGTCGTCGGTTCGGTCGCCGCGACGGTCAGCCGGTGGGCCGATCCGCCCGTCGTGATCGCGAAAGGCCGTTCGGACGGGTCGATTCTCTCCGCGGTCTTCGATCGCCTGCGGTGAGCGGTCAGGCCCGGTCGGCGACTGCGTCCCGGAGCCGGGGGAGGACGTCGGTCACGTCGGCCCGGAGGAGGACGCTCGCGTCCGTGTCGTAGGGCGTCGTCTCGAGGTTGACGATCGCGAGTGTCGCGTCAGTGCCGGCCGCCTGTCGTGGAAGGGCGGCGGCGGGCTGGACGACGAGCGACGAGCCGATCGCGAGGAAGACGTCACTTTCGCGGGCGAGGGCGCGTGCACGCTGGAGGGCTCCACCCGGGAGTCGTTCGCCGAAGAGGACGACGTCGGGTTTGAACACACCCCCACAGGAACACCGTGGCGGCACGTCGCCGTCCCGGACGCGCGCTACGATCGGGTCGTTCGCCTTCCGGCGGCCACAGTCTTCACACCTGACCCGGTGGGCGTTGCCGTGTAACTCGAGAAGTTCCGGCCGGTCCCCCTCGGGGAGCCTCCCGGCGGCCTCGGCGTGGAGTCCGTCGGTGTTCTGGGTGAGGACGGCCTCGAGGTGACCGTCGGCGGACAGGTCGGCCAGTGCCTCGTGGCCGGGGTTCGGTTCGATCCCGTCGCCGAACATCGCTTCGTAAAGCTCGAGGCGATCGCGCCAGAAGCCGGCGGGGTCACGCTGGAACCGGCCGTAGGTGAACTGTCCTTCGTCGAAGTGTCCCCAGACGCCGTCTTCACCACGGAAGGTCGGGACGCCCGAGGGCGCTGAGATGCCCGCGCCGGTCAACGCGACGACGGTGTCGGCGCCGGCGATCTCGGCTGCGAGGGAGTCGAGGTCTGTCATGATCGAGGGGTGGCGTTCGGGGGACAACTGTCACCCGGCGTCGGCGGCCGGGGCGGTCGGCTGGCGCCGTTCGATCGGCTCGGCACCCGACTCGAGGGCCTCGAGGAGGAGGTCGACGTACTCCGCCCGGCCTCTCGCCGAGAAGATTTCGTGGCCGCCGTCGTAGAGGACGACGTGTTCCGTCGGGACGCGTCGACCGATCGCCGCCAAATCGATCAGTGGGTCACACAGCGAACAGAAGACGACGGCGTCGTGATCTATCGTCAGCAGGTTCCGCTGGGCGGCTCTCGTCTCGCGGACGAACGCCGGGGAGACCCACCGTGGCATCGTCGACAGCTGGTGGTCGGTCGCGAGCGATCCGAGGGCCGCCTCGTCTACGGTCGGTCCCGGCAGGAACTGGAATGCGGTCGGGATCGCCGAGACGGCCTCGAGGACCGGCTCCGGATAGGGGGTGTCATAGCCCCACCACGGACTCAGGTAGACGTGGTTTTCCGCGCCGTCTAGAGCCTGGCCGATCAACGCACCGGCGCTGTGGCCGAGAAGCTGGTAGCCCTCGAGATCGAGGACGTACTCGGCGATGGGCTCGAGCCAGTCGGCTTTGAAATCGTCGATGTTCGTCGGCAGTTCGAAGGCGTGGACCCGGTAGCCGGCGTCGGTCAGTTTCCCGATCAGCCAGCCGACGTTCTCGTGGGTCCACCGGTTCCCCCAGCCCATGACGAACACGAGGTCGTCACCGTCGTCGCCGAAGGTTCTGTGTCTCATACTGAAACGTTCGACGGGCGAGAACAAAAAGGGTTCCCGGAGACACCCGACGACGAGAAACCGTTTTGGCCGCGAGGACCCAACCACCGCCGATGAACGGACTCGAGCGCGAACGGGCGGTCGAACGGGTCGCCGAAATCGTCGACACCGTCGAGGACGAACGGATGCCCGTCCCCGTCCGCGAGGTGTGGGTCTACGGCGCCCTCGCCCTGGGCGTCGACCCCGTCTCCCGGGTCGACGTCTATCTCACCAAGGATGTCCTGTTGGGCGACGACCCCGACGACGCCGGCGGCGAGGACAGCGAAGACTCCCACGGAATCGAGGGGGTCGGCTCCACCGTCCGTGCCGACTGGGCCGTCGAGTACCCCGAATACCTCCGTGCGAACGCCGGCGGGTACGCCGCCCCCGAGAAGTGCCTGGCCGCCCACCTCCTCGAGGCGGACGAACCCGTCCACCTCGAGGTCTGTAACGCCTCCTTCGAGGACAACGTCACCCAGCGCCTGCGGGGGGCACAGGCACGGGGGGACTACACGCAACTGCTCGACCCTCGCGGGGTCTGTCTGTGGGTCGACGGACAGCGAAGCGCGGAGGCGTTCCGGAAACTCCGGGCGGGCGAGTTCGCCCTCCCGACCCTCGAGATGGCCCTCGGGATGCTCGGAATGGACCCGGCGGAGGCGGCGACGGCCGCCGACGAACTCGCGGCCTGGCAGGAAACGAAAGAGGGCGTGACGGTCCGCGGGGACGTGGTCTAGGCCCTACAGCCGTCGTGTGGGACGACTCGTCTCCGAACGGTGGAGACGGACGTTGTCGGTCGAGCGGTCACCCATGGGTATCCCCGTCGGCGTCAGAGCCGGCTCGCGCCGACGGGTTCGAGGGCGGTCTCGGCCTCGAGTTCCCAGACGCGTGAAACGAGATGTGCGTTACAGTAGTACTCGAGGCGTTCGAGACCGGTCTCGTCGTTTCGCAAGACGAGCCGACAGGCCACCTCGTTCGAACACTTCGGTGAGTGGTCACACATAGCTGCCTGTAGCCGGTACCCGGCCACCACTCAAGTGGCTGTCGGTGGTCCGGACGCCTGGTCGCGAACGGGGAGTATCAGTCCGAGGCGTGCTGGCGACGGCGGACGTCGTCGTGTTCACGAACCGGGATCGACCTGGCCCGGAGTTCCCTGGCCAGCTTCCGCCGGGAGACGCCGCCGTACGCGGCGGCCTGTTCGAGGGAGAGTGCTCTGCTACGATACAGGGTCAGTGCCGTCGTGAGTGAGTTGCGTGTCATTGTGACGTGAGGCAGTCCTGATTTCGGTTTCAGCGGGGGAGTCGACGTCCTCGAGGGACGTCCGCCGGACCGCGAGTTCGGTGTCACAGTCCGGAGACGGGCATCGGCTACCCTGTTCGGACCTGCGGAACGTCCGCTCATAGTGAACGAACGTGGGGGAACACCGGAGAAACGTGTGCCCTCCGGATTTCGGGTAACCATTCCACTTCGATCGTAAACGTAGGGGGCAATAAAGGTTCCGTAACACCCATCCATGTGAGAGTATCGAACACGTATGTCTTCTACGGAGGGATTATAGTGGACGTGTGGTATGTTACTGTGACTCACTCGGGTTGCCGTACCACGCCGGGGTGTCAGACCTGCCCGGCAGTCACGTAAAACGGCACGACTTCGGTCCGTTCGTACTCACCCGCCTGCATCTGGTCGATCACGTCCCGGCCCATCTCACGCCAGTCACTCCGGAGGTCGTCGTACTCCTCCGGGGAGAGGTCGCCGGCGAGCATCGTCTCCCGGTCGTCTGCGAGCCCCGCACCCGTCGCCTTGCGCCTGGCAGCCGCCAGGGCGTGTTCGCCATAGGGTGGCTCGATCGTCCGGTCGTGGTCGTACCGGCGGGTCTCGACGGGTTCGAGGTCGGCGGCCTCGAAAACCGCGCGCGCGTCCGCCCCCAGGGTGACGTCGGTGTCGACGCCCTCGAGGTACGCCCGCCTGGCACGGGACTCGAGGACGGACTCCGACGGGACCGAGGAGTCGATCCGGACCGCGCCGTTGTCGGGTTCGATCGCGGCCACGAGCGCCGAGGAGACGCGGGCGAACTCCCGGAGGGCCGCCGCCGGTTCGGGGAGGTTGATCAGGAGCGCCTGACAGACCACCAGGTCGAAACTGTCGTCGGCGAACGGGAGCCGGGTGGCGTCGCCGGCCACGACGGGGACGGTTTCGCGGGCGATCGAAAGCAGACGCGAGTCGGCGTCACAGCCGACCACCTCGCCCGGACACTCCGCCTCGAGGACCCGGCTCAACTCGCCGGTGCCACAGCCGACGTCGAGGACCCGTTCGCGGCTCTCGAGGGCGAGCGCGGAGAGAGCCAGCCTCGAGTCGGCCCACATCCCCTCGCGGGTCCGGCGCAGGTAGTCTTCGGAAAAGCGTCGCACGGGGACGGGTTGGCCCGTCTCGAGTAAAAACGAGTCGATGTCAGTGCTCCGTTACAGGGGAACAGGCGCAATGCCACGGCCTTGGCGGCCCTCAGTGGCTGACCGAGGCCCTCCGTGAGCGGCTGCTGTCTACAACAGCAACTGCACCGCACGAGATATCGACCGCCTGTCGGTTGTACAGGGCGGCAGATATCAGTACGTCCCAATCACATTCGACCTGTGTTGGCTTACTTCCGGTTACCCCCTCTTGAAATGGTCGCGTTTGTCGTGTTTCAGCACGTCCTCCGATCGTTCGCCGCCAACGTCGAAGGTCTCGAGTCGCTTCCGGAGGTCGTCTGCCATCTCCGTTAGGGAGGCGGCTCCACGAGCGACCTCGGAGACCGTTGCAGTCTGCTCTTGGGCTGCGGCGGCGAGGTTTTCGGTTTCGTCTCGTGTTTGCTCGCTTTGTTTGGTCGCCTCGTCGACCATTGTGACGACGCGCTCACTTGCGCGTGCCTGTTCGTCGGTTGCGTCGTCGATCGACTGGATGCTATCGTTTACAGTGCCGACCTGTTCGGTAATCGCCTCGATCGCGTCGATCCCGTCGTCGACGGCGGCCGTCCCGCGGTCGACCTGCTCGCGCATCCGGCCGATCTCGTCGACGGTTTTGTCGACGGATTCCTGGACTCGATAAATGAGGTCGTCGACCTCTTGGGTCGCCTCGCTCGTTTCCTCGGCGAGCGATTTGACTTCGCTTGCGACAACCGCAAAGCCGTCGCCGCTGTCGCCCGCACTCGCAGCCTCTATTGAGGCGTTCAGCGCGAGTAAATTCGTCTGGGCGGCGATATCGTCGATCAGATCGACAATCTCGCTGATCTCCCCCATCTCCGCATCCAGTTGCTCGACACGGTCGGTGATCTCCTCGGCTCGACGCTCCAACCGGTCCATCTCGTCGCTGATCTCGATCGTCGCCTCGCCGGCGACATCCGCCTTCTTGGCGGCATCACTCGAGATACTGGCGACGCCGCCAGCCGTCGAGGCGATTTCTTCGACGGTCGCAGAGAGGTCGTTCATCTCGCCGAAGACTTCTTGAAAGCGGCCGCTCTGGTTTGCCGTCACCGTCGCAATCTCCTCGGCGGATCGACTGACATCCCCGCTTGCCGTCTCGATTTCGCCGACCTGGCCGGTGACGTCGCCACTCACGCGGTCGACATCCGCTGCAAGCGTCTGGATATCGATAACTGTCACCTCCCATTCATCCAGCATTTCGTTGAACGACTTTGCAATCTCAGCCATGGCTTCGCTGTCGACGCCTTCATCGAGCCGACGAGTGAGATCCCCGTCTTCGCACGCTCGGATCGTCGACCCATAGGAGTCTGACAGCGTTTCGTTGAGTTGTGCCATTCGCTGCTGTTGTGTTTTTGCTCGTTCACGCTGCTCTTTAGCTTGTTCACGTTGCTCTTCGGCTCGTTTCCGTTGTGTTTCGGCTTCCGCTCGCTGTTGTTCGGCGTTCCGTTTTTGTGTCTCTACTTTTTCTTTTGTCCGTTCGACTTCGACCATCCGCTGATCGACGTTGTCTCGGGCGATGCTAAGCGATCGCCAATGAAACAAAATCGCAATCGCAAGACATGAGACGAAAAAAGCGTGAATTATTCCCCAAGTAACAGGGTTCTCCAGGGCGGGTGAATGGTTGTACACGGGGATGTGACCCAGTGAGCCGAAAATACTGTGCTGAAACGCGACATAGCCGATCCCGACCGCAAACGGCACCCAGTCCTCATACAATGCCACAACACCAATACCGATGAAATAAACGAAATGTGCTTCAATGAAGCCGCCCGAAAAGTACGCCAGTACAGCAGCTGTAGTCATGAAACCAAACGATGCAATTCCGGTTCGTATACGGCGTGGAAATGGGAGTAGCGCGAGTACAACCAGTATAGCAATGATCGCTACTCCCGCTATCGAATGAAAGAGCGGAATCTCCGGAAGTTCCGCCCCCGTTACGGATTCCACTCCGGTCATCCGACTGAGTAGGTACAAAAATGGGATCTGAATCGCTGTCACAGCCAGGACACCCCGATGTCGGCTTCGGAACGAGTCGTCCGTTATCCGACTCCCATCCGGAATGTGACTGAGAAACTCCTGTATTTCGCTCGCCTTGGTTGACTCCCGCATGCACCTATAGGAGATCCTTGACGTATCTTAAACTTGATCTTAACCTTTGGGTGATAGACACTTCGTTTCGTTGGCCTCACGATTTTGTGGTGCTGTCAAACGCCGTCTCGAGCCAACGTTTCTGAAACGAGTAGTCAACCTTAACCACGATCACTCCAGTCGCTCAATCAGCGAGACTCTCCGTGAATCTAGTTCCTGTTCAGATCACAGACTGTCCAGCCCCTGATAGTCGTGAGTCAGCGCGAATAATGATCCCCTCCTGGCCAATCTATTCATTTCAGGCCGAATTTGGTTGATTTTCACGGTAGCACTGAGTTATGGGTGAGAGAGAGGTCTTCACGCGCGGAAGGATGTCAATCCGCGTCAGCGTAGAGATAGAGCGCACAGACCGCGAGGACGGCCTCGGCGACTTTCGTGATGACCGCGAGCGGGTTGAGGTTCCCCTCCATGTAGAAGGCCTCGATGCCCCATCCCTGAAACGGGAAGAGTGCGAGGATGGTAACGATCGAGTACGCCGCCGCGACGAGAAAGAGCGGCCGTCGCCAGTAGCGTGTCAGGTATATCCCTATCCCGCCGAGGAATCCGAGCCCGTTGAGAACAAAGAGGATTGCAAGTACCTCGCTGAACTGGATGGCGTTCGTCGCGGCCAGGAGATGTAAGACGCCGGTGACAAGCGCCATGACGACGGCGACGTAGCCGATCGGGTTCGACGGACGAACGAACAGTGATGTATCAGCTGTGGGGTTTGTGCCCATGTTCATAACAACAGACACAATAGTAAAAAACCCCAGGAAGAACGTCGAACGTGCACGAGCACTCGAGGCCGCGTCCGCCGTGGTGGCTACTGTTCCGTTCGTCGGCCGGTGAGCGTCCCGATCTCGAGTTCGTAGATACTCACGTCGACGGCTTCGATGTCCTCGTCGAAGACCCGCAACCGCTGAAACTCCTCGTTTATTCTCGCCGGGTCGAACGCCGCCCGTTCGTCGGCCTCGAGTTCCGACAGCCCGCCGGTCACGACGATACTCCAGGAGGCAGATCCCTCGACGTCGTACAGTAAAAAGCAGGCCTCGGTCGTTCCGTCGAGAAACGCCATTTTCTCGTTCGAGTGTTCCTCACTCAAGCGGATGAAAAGCGACGACCCGTCGAAAACGTAGCCGACGGGGATCGCGTACGCCCGGCCGTCGGTCGCGAGTGAGAGGACGCCCACCTCGCCTTCCTCGAGGTAGCCGCTGACTTCTTTGTCGGTCATCCCGAAGGTGTAGACGTACTCGATCCTGTCCATTGGCGAACGTACGACTCCGACCGGTATGAACCCACAGGACGCGGGCGTTCTGTTTCGCGAAGATTGAAACGGGTCGGACCGCTACCTGGGGGTATGAGCGACCACGAACAGGAACTCAAGCGACGCGCCCACGACCTCGACGTCTCCGTCTGGGTCGGCAAGAACGGTATCGACGCGGTCGTCGACGAACTCAACGACCAGCTGGCCGCGAGTAACCTGGTGAAAGTCAAGTTCCTCCGGGCGGGCAGGGCAGGCGGGACGACAGAACAGAAGGCAGCGGAACTCGCCGAACGGGTCAGCGCCGACCTGTTCGACGTCCGCGGACACACGGCCGTCTTGCACCGATGAGCGGGTCGGCGGCCGTAGTCCCGGCCGATCTCGGCCCGATCGGGACACGACTCGAGAGTCTCGAGGGGATAGACGCCGCCATCGCGGGCACACTCGAGAGCACGGTCGAGTTCGTCGTGGCCTTCCTGGCCCTCTACGTACTCGGCCGAGTGGTCTTCGTGGCGCTCGTCAGTCGGGCCCTGGACCGACGCGAGTTCGACGACCACGCCCGGACACCGCTTTTGCTCGCCGCCAGGATCGGCGTCGTCTTCGTCGCCGTGGCCGTCGCCTTCGGTTTCGCCGGCTTCGGGAACTTCCTGGTGTCGATGGCCGGCATCGCCGCGGCCGGAGCGCTCGCGGTCGGCCTGGCCACCCAGAACATCATCGCGAACTTCGTCTCGGGCGTGTTCATCTACGCGGACAAGCCGTTTCGCATCGGCGACTGGATCGAGTGGGACGAGTATTCCGGTGTCGTCGAGGACATCAGCCTCTGGGTCACCCGCGTTCGCACCTTCGACAACGAGCTGCTCACGGTACCGAATTCCGAACTCGTCGACGGCGTCGTCAAGAACCCCGTCGACGCCGACCGCCTGCGCCTGAAGTTCGACTTCGGCATCGGCTACGACGACGACGTCGAGCGGGCGAGTGAGATAATCGTCGAGGAAGCCGAGTCCCACCCCGAGATCATGGACGATCCCGCACCCACCGTGCGCCTGACCGAACTCGGCGATTCGGACGTCGGTCTCCAGTCTCGCTTCTGGATCGCCGATCCCTCCCGGGCCGACTTCGTGCGTATCCGCGGGGAGTACGTCACCGCCGTCAAAGAGCGATTCGACGAGGCGGGAATCGACATCCCCTACCCCGTTCGAACCCTCGAGGGCGGCCTCGATCTCCAGGGTTCACAGACGATCGGCCAGCCCGCCGAGTAACGTGGTACGGAACTCTCGCTTGCTCGCGCCGACTGAACGACTGTG
>LKNC01000049.1 GCA_001564255.1 Natrialbaceae archaeon Tc-Br11_E2g1 | reverse complement strand
GGCACCTCTCTGTCGTCCCCCTGTCGCTGTTCGGGGCGAGCCACGTCAAAAACGACGTGCCACTGGCCGTCCAGACCGCTCGAGCGAAATACGACGACCTGACGCTTCACTGCGGGGCTCACCTCGGGGTTCACCCCGCACTCGTCGAGTTGCTCGACGAACGGGCGCGAGCAGTCGAAGACGACCTCGGCGTCGACCGCGAAGAGGACGACGTCGCGGTCGTCGTCTGTGCCCGGGGCTCGAGTGATCCCGACGCCAACGCCGACGCGCACAAACTCTCCCGGCTGCTCTACGAGGGTCGGAAGTTTTCCCGGGTGGAGACGGCCTTCGTCGGGGTCACAGAGCCCAGACTCGAGGCCGCCCTCCACACCGTCGCGAAGGGTCGGCCGGACGCGGTGGTCGTCCTGCCGTACATGCTGGGAGACGGCGTGTTGACGGGGCGGATCCGGGACGGGGCGGCGGAGTTCGACGCGGAGTACCCCTACGTCGCCGCGGGGGCGGGCGATCCCCTGGGCACGGACGGGCGTATCGTGAAGGTGCTCGCCGACCGTTTCCGGGAGGCGAGAACGGGTGGCGTCGAGATGTCCTGTGACACCTGCAAGTACAAGGTCGAACTCGACGGCTACGAGGACGACCAGGGCGGGGCACGTGCACTGCTTCGCTCGCTCGTCCACCAGGCCGAACACGAAGACCGCGAGAACGTCGGCGACGACCCACACGTCCACGACGCCCCCGAGAACCACGTCTCCGTCTGTACCAACCAGACCTGTGCGGCCAGTGGCGCGGCGACCGTCCTCGAACGTCTGCGCCAGGAAGCCCGCGACGCGGAGGAGTGTGACGTCCACATCACCCGCAGCTCCTGTCTCGGCCAGTGTGGCGAGGGACCGATGGTCGCCGTCTACCCCGACGGGATCTGGTACGGCGGGGTCACCCCCGAGGACACCGAACGCATCGTTTCGTCCCACCTCGAACGGGACCGAATCGTTTCCGACCTGGTCCAGCAGACGCTGTGACCGAGCAGACAATATAATTCACCGATACAAAATGGCTTGCGCAGAACTCGAAGCACTGAGACTCGCACTGATGAACCTAAACGGCACCGTCGAGGAGAGCGTCAAACAACACGCCGAGGCCGAAATCGGCGACGCCTTAGAGGAGTCGGGCCCGATCGCCGCGCTGGCGGATGCCGAAACGCTCGACGAGATCGGGCGTCACCTCGACGCGGCGCTGGTCGACCTAGAGGAGAGAGCATCCGATTCGGACCCGACGGACCCACAGGGGGCCTACCTCCGCGGGCGGGTCGTCGCCGTCCGGGACGCCGAACAGCGGATCCGCCGGCTCCGCGAGCGAACCGACGGCCTCCTCGAGGACTTCGGTGAGACCCACCACACCCTCCACGAGGCGTTCCCGATCGAGGAGTGACCGTGAACGAAACGCAGGGTGTCGACGGCGTCCTCGCAAGCGAGACGCGAGTCAGCCTCGGCGACCTCGGCCCGGCCGCGAGCAGACACAACTGGCGTCGCTCTGCGGTCGCCGTCGACGGGGGGACCGTCTTCGCCGGCCTCGCGGACGGGCGCGCGATCGCCTACGACCTCGAGAACGGCGAGGCAAAAGAGCGATGGTCTCTCAAGGGCGACGACGAACGCTCCGTCGTCTCGATGGATGTCGCCGATAGCCTCCTCGTCACCGGCGAACGCGGCCCCGAAGGGAGGGTTCGCGTCCGCTCTGCCGACTCCGGCGATCTCCTGTGGGAACACGCCTCCGCCGAGGACGTCGGCTCGCCCGCCGACGGGACCGTTTTCGCCCAGCCGTTCGTCGTCGACGTGCAGGTCGTCGGCGGGACGGTCGTCGCCGCCGCCCGCCGCTACGAACGCGACGGCGACCTCCGGGAGTGGTCGAGCGTCGTCTACGGCTTCGACCTCGCGGGCGACCTCGAGTGGGCATACGACGCACAGGCCTCGCCGATCGCCGTCGACGGCGACGACGAACGTGTGGCCGTCGCCTACAACCGCTGTCCCGACAACCACGACCACGATCACGGCCTCGTGGTGCTCGACCGCGAGACCGGCGAGGAGGTGGCGAACTGGGATCCCGGCACGCCGGGCGAGCGACGGGTCGGCGACGTCGCGCTCACCGAGGCGGGCATCGCCGTCGCCAGCCACGGTGACAAACACGGCTACCTCCTCGACTGCGATTGTGGGGAGATCCGGCGTGTCGACCTGGCGAGCGAACGTGACCTCGAGGGGGAGACCGTCTACGCCTACCCCAATCACGTCGTCGCCGCCGACGGCCGTGCCGTCTTCGTCACCGGGAACACATTCGCCGAGGAGTGTCGCGACCCCGACGGCCGCCACCCGAACGAACACACCGCCGTCGGCGTCGACCTCGAGGGCGGCGACCTCGAGTGGAGCCACGACGTCCGTGGTTTCGCCCGCTGTGTCTCGGCCTCCGGGGGGCTCGTGGCGGTCCCCTCCGCACAGAACTTCCGCGAGCGGGACGCCGAGACCCACGCCGTGCATCTGCTCGAGGCCGAATCCGGGCCACTCGAGAGCCGTCCGATCGAGGGGATCTCGAGTGCCGGCGACCTCGCGGGGGATCGACTCGCCGTGATCGAAGAACCCGTCGAGTATCACGACGAAGGCGTTACTCGGGGGGAGTATCGGCTCCACGTGTGGGATCTCGAGTGAGTCCGACGGTCGGTGCTCGACGCCGACAGAACGGTACCGTTAGGGCGACGCGTCGGCGACTGTGCGCCATGGAGCGCCCGTGTGTCCGCGTGCCGACCAGCGAGGGGGAACGGACGCGTCGGAAACTCGCCGAGTCGGATCTGATCGCCGAGGACTACGAGATCGTCGTCGAGGACGGCGACCTCTACATCCCCGTCACCGACCCCGACGGCGTCCCCGACGACCTCGAGGTCCGCACCCGCGAGGTGCCAGAACGTGTGACCCAGACCACGCCCGCGGACCTGCTGGGAGACGACCCCGCCTTCGAACGCCTGGGCGACATCGCTCTCCTCGAGGAGGACGACGAGGACCGCGCACGGGCGGTTGCCGAGGCGATCGTCGAGTCGGACCTGCCACTCGGGACGGTGTTGAACAAGGCCTCGAAGGTCAAAGGCGAGACCCGCGTTCGCGACTGGGAGGTCCTCGAGGGCGGGGGAACCGAGACGGTCCACCGCGAGTACGGCTGTGAGTTCGCCCTCGACCTCGCGGCGGTCTACTTCTCCCCGCGGCTGGCGACCGAACGCCACCGGGTCACAGAGCAGGTCCGGGAGGGTGAGACCGCCTTCGACATGTTCGCCGGCGTCGGCCCGTTCGTGATCCCGTTCGCGAAACGCGGCGCGGAGTGTGTCGGCGTCGACGTAAACGAGTCGGCGGTCGAGTATCTGCGGGAGAACGCCGAGCGAAACGGCGTCACAGAGCGTGTGACGGCGATCACAGCGGACGTCCGTGAGGTCGCCCCCGACTATGCGGGGTGGGCCGACCGAGTCGTCATGAACCTCCCACACAGCGCCGACGGCTTCCTCGAGTCCGCAGTCACCATCGCGGGCGAGGACTGCCTGCTCCACTATTACGACATCCAACACGAGGACGACCCCTTCGGTCCCGGCGAACGGGCGATCCGTGGGGCCGCCGAACCAGCGTACGACGTGACCGTCGAGAACCGACGGACGGTCAGGTCCTACGCCCCACACGAACTGAACGTCTGTCTCGACGTCCGCCTCGAGCGTGTAGAGCCCTGACTGCGGGGCAACGCCGGGACCAAACACTTTTATCGTTCCTCCACAACGGGAGGGATGGTATGATTATATCTGGGACGGTTATCGCCGATTCTTCGACGATCATCCACGACGGGGCGGTCGTAGTCGACGGTGATGAAATCGTCGCCGTCGGTGAGCGGACGGACGTTGTCGATACCTATCCCGCCCACGACGAACGACGGCTCGATCTCGTCGCGCCGGGACTCGTCGGCGGGCACATTCACTCGGTCCAGAGCCTGGGTCGTGGCCTCGCGGAGGACTGTGAACTTCTCGACTGGCTGTTCGATTACGTGCTGCCGATGGAGGCGACGCTGAACGCCGAGGAAATGGAGGTTGCGGCGAAACTGGGGTATCTCGAACTCATCGAGACGGGAACGACGACCGCGATCGATCACCTCTCGGTCGCCCACGCCGACCGAGCGTTCGAAGCCGCCGGTGAGATGGGCGTCCGTGGCCTGCTCGGAAAGGTGCTCATGGACCGGCGGTCTCCGGAGGGGTTGCTCGAGGGGACCGACGAGGGGCTGGCCGAAACCGAACGGCTGATTCGACGCTACCACGGGAGTTTCGACGACCGTATTCGGTACGCGGTGACGCCGCGGTTCGCCGTCTCGTGTACCGAGGCGTGTTTGCGTCGGTCCCGTGAGCTCGCCGACGCCTACGACGGCGTCAGAATCCACACACACGCGAGCGAGAACGAGGGTGAGATCGAGACGGTACAGTCGGATACCGGCATGCGAAACATCCACTGGCTCGACGAGGTCGGACTCACGGGCGAGGACGTCGTCCTGGCCCACTGCGTCTGGACCGACGAGTCAGAACGGGAACTGCTCGCGGAGACGGGGACCCACGTCACCCACTGTCCGTCGTCGAACATGAAACTCGCGAGCGGTATCGCCCCGGTCGTCGACTATCTCGACCGGGGGATCAACGTCGCACTCGGCAACGACGGGCCGCCGAGTAACAACACGCTCGATCCGTTCACCGAGATGAAACAGGCCAGCACGCTCCAGAAAGTCGACAACCTCGACCCGACGGTGACGCCGGCACGGACCATCTTCGAGATGGCGACGGTAAACGGGGCGACCGCCGCGGGCTTCGATCGCCTCGGCGCACTCAGACCGGGGTGGAGAGCCGACATCATCGGCATCAGCACCGATACCACGCGGGCCACCCCGCTGTATCACCCCCTCTCGCATCTGGTGTTCGCCGCGAGAGGCGAGGACGTCGAGTTCACCATGGTCGACGGCGAGGTACTGATGGACGACGGCGAGGTGACCGTCGCCGACGCCGACGGGATTCGCCAGCGCGCATCCGAGATCGCCGACTCACTCGACCTCGAGGCGGCCCGCGAGAGCGCCCAGGAGGTGAAACCGTGACCGTCGACTTGCTCGTCACGGGCACGCTCGTCGACGTCACGAACGGCTGTCTCCGGGAGACGAGCGTGGCGATCGACGACGGTACCGTCGTCGCACTGGCCGAACGGCCGGCCGAGCGTGTCCTCGAGGGTGCCTACGTCGCTCCCGGATTGATCGACGCACACATGCACGTCGAGTCGTCGATGGTGACGGTCCCACAGTACGGGGCGGCGGTCGTCCCTCGAGGCGTGACGGCCGTCGTGGCCGACCCCCACGAGATCGCCAACGTCTGTGGCGTCGCCGGTGTCCGTGGAATGATCGAGGATGCGACGAAGACACCGCTGAAGGCTCGGTTCACCGTCCCCTCGTCGGTGCCCGCATCGCCACTCCAGCCGTCGGGAGCCGAACTCGGCGTCGAGGCGGTCGCCGAGTTGCTCGAGGCCGATGCGGTCGTCGCACTCGGCGAGGTGATGAACGTCCCTGGTGTGCTCGCCGGCGACGAGACCGTCCACGGGAAGATCGAGGCGGCGCGCGAACGCGGGCTTCCGGTCGACGGCCACGCCCCGCGGGTGACGGGCGACCCCCTCCAGACCGTCGCCCGGTATCTCGACTCCGACCACGAGAGTACGACCTACGAGGAGGCCCTCGAGAAACTCCGGTGTGGGATGCGTCTGTACATCCGGGAGGGGTCGTGTTCGAAAGACCTCGACGCGCTGATCGGCCTCGTCGACGATCCCCGTGTCGACAGCCGGCGACTCTCGCTGTGTAGTGACGACCGCGACGTCGTCGAACTCGTCGAACTGGGCGGGGTCGATTACGCCGTCAGCCGGGCGATCGAACACGGCGTCGATCCGGTCGAGGCGATCCAGCTCGCGACGATAAACACGGCGGAGGCGTACGACCTCCCGTTCGGACGCATCGAACCGGGCGCGCCGGCCGACCTGGTCGTCCTCGAGGACCTCGAGCGGTGGGAGGTCGACCACGTCGTCGTCGACGGCGTCGTCGATCCGGTCGGGGCCGACACGGACGCCACCCCGGCGGACCCCCCCGGGCCTCCGAGCGCGATCGCGACCGACACGGTCAGTATCGACCCGATCGATCCGGGGGACCTGACGATCGCCGCGCCGGATCGACGGCCGGTTACGGTTTCGGTGATCGACGCGACCGAGCGGTTACAGACCGCCGCGATGACTCACACGCTCCCCGCCGACACCGTCCGGACCGTCGACGGCGACCCGGTCCTCGGGGCCGACCCGGAGGCGGACGTCCTCCCGATGTCGGTGATCGACCGCCACGAGGGCGGAGCGGGTATCGGAAACGGGTTCGTCCACGGCCTCGGGCTCGAGTGTGGGGCGGTCGCGCTGACGGTCGCCCACGACGCCCACAACTGTCTCGTCGTCGGGCGAGACCACGAGTCGATGGCGGCGGCGGTCGATCACGTCACGGAACTGGGCGGTGGGATCGTCGTCGTCGACCCCGAGAGCGCCGATCCGACGATGCTCGAACTGCCGATCGGTGGACTGCTGTCGCCGGAGCCACTCGACGCGGTCAAACGCCGGTTCGAAACCGTCGAAACGGCGGCGAGAGAACTCGGGTTCGACCACGTCGGCGGGCTCCACGTGTTGACGTTCCTCGCCCTCGAGGTGATCCCGGAGCGTCGGCTGACCTCGCGGGGTCTCGTCGACGTCGACTCGTTCGAACGGATCGACGTGATCCGGCCGCCAGGGGAAACGTGACACGGAACGTGAAGTTTCGGCATCGTGACGGGTCTGAGACGCTCGCACGACCGATCGCGAGCTCGAGGGCCCGGGCGCTACCGTTCGTGGACGGAGAGTCGGCCGCGTTCGAGCGAACACGCGATCGCTCGGTCGATGCGTGAGCTCCGGGCGAACGCCGTCGATATCGCTGCCGCCGCATCACGGCGGGCGGCGTCCGTCTCCGCTTTATTCACCAGGGGAACGATCCGTGCGCCGTCGGGGACCCGTTTCACTCCCCCCTCGGGATCGGCAAGGACCTGCCCGACGTGTTCGGGTGTGATCGTCTCCCCACGGGAGACGTCGGCACAGCGCTCGATTCGTTCGACCCGGTGGGCGACGGCGTCGGTCAGGGGCCGCCCGACGGCCTCGACGGAAACGACGGGGACGACACACGTACTGGCCGGGGGGATCGCCGGCTCGTGTTCGGCGGGCGCTTTGAACTCCCGCCTTCTCGCGCCGTCGGCTTTGACCAGGAGCCAGTCGAACCGCTCGTTCCGGAACAGGGTCTCGAGTGTCGAGGGCTCGAGTCCGCGGACCTTCGTTTCGACCCGTTCTGGGTTCTCCACGTGCGTGGTCGCCAGCGCCAGAGGGCCCTTTGGCTCCCGGAGAGCCACCCCACCGTCGTCGGCGTCGGTGAGGACCAGCGGGAGATCCGGCGGTGGCGGCATGTGGGTAGTGGTCGTATAACAAACCTCGAGGTCGCGCCCGGCGGCCTCGGTTACCAGCCGTTTCATCGCCGTCTTCTTCCCGCCGGCCCCGACGAACGAGACGAGTTCTGCCCGCGATAGCTCGAGTGCGTCGGCGAGGTCCATACGGCTCACTGGTCTCACCGCGCCAAGAGCGTTGTCGTTCCGGCGGCGATACAGTTATTCCGCCGCGTTCGGTAGCGGTGGTATGGAGCGTGTCGACGTCCGGGGCGAGGTGTGCCCTCGTCCCGCCCTCATCGTCAGGGATCGCTTGGCCGACCTCGAGGGCGACGCCTTGCTGGTCGAAGGCGATTACCAGCCCGCGAAGGGGAATCTCACGCGGACGTGCTCGAAACACGGCTACGAGGTGGAGGATCGATCGGCGGCGGACGACGACGGGTTCGAACTGGTTATCCGCCCACGGGAGACGGGGGCCGACGATGACTGACGCCGCCGAGGAGCCGACGGAGCTCACGGAGTACGCCGAACTGCACGGCTGTTCGTGTAAACTCGGCCGTGGCGAACTCGACTCGTTGCTCACGGACGTCGGCATCACGGCACCGCAGTCGGAGCTGATCTGTGGCGTCGGCGAGGACGCGAGTGCCCGACGGATCGGCGACGATCGGACGCTGGTCTCGACCATCGACTTCTTTACGCCGATCGTGGACGATCCCTACCAGTTCGGCCGCGTCGCCGCCTGCAACGCCGCCAGCGACGCGTTCGCTATGGGTGCGTGGACGGATCTGACCGTGCTCGTCGTCCTCGGCTTACCCAGGACGGCGACCGACGTCGCGACCGACCTCCTCTCGGGGATCGTCGACGCAGTCGACGAGATGGGGGGTGTCGTCGCGGGCGGCCACACGATCATGAACCCGTGGCCGATCGCGGGTGGTGCGGTCACTGCATGGACGGCCGAACCGTCGGTGTTGCGGACGGCGGCCGCCTCGCCGGGGGAACGGCTATACCTGACGAAACCGCTCGGGACGCAGCCGGCGATGGGTGCCCTCCGCGTCGAGGACGGGGAGTTCGGCCGGACGGTCGCCGACGGAACCACCCGACCGATCGGGACGATCGGCGAGGAGGCACTGGCGTGGATGACGACACCGAACCGGGCGGCGATCGAAGCCGCCCGCGAGTTCGTGACGGCTGCGACCGACGTCACCGGGTTCGGACTGGCCGGGCAGGCGAAACTCCTGGCTGAGAACGCCGGTGTCGGCGTCTCGCTTACACACCTGCCGGTTATCGAGGGGACCCTCGAGCTCTCGAGGCTGTTCGGCTACGGCCTCGAGACCGGCGAGAGCGCGGAGACCAGCGGCGGCCTGTTGCTCACCGTCCCGGAATCGGGGGCCGGGGCCTTCGAGGCGGCGCTTTCGCGGGCCGACGTCTTCTACCGGGAGGTCGGGGTGGTTACGGACGGGTCCGGTGTCGACCTCGAGGACCCCACGATCGAGCCGATCGGCCGGTGAGACGCTCACCGCAACGCCAAGAGCGCCTCGAGAACCCCACCGCCGAGACAGAGGGCTTTGTCGGATATTTTGGTGTGGTCGACGTCGGCTCGAGGGTCGACGTCGCCGAGTTTCGTTCCCTCCGAGACGCTGACGCCGTCGTGGACGAGTCCGCGGACGACGCCACCGATCTCGGTGGCAACGGGTTCGGCGTCGACGGAGCCGACGACGGTTTCGGCGTCGACGATGTCGCCGAGTTCGACGGCCGTCTCCCACGTTCCGGACGCGGGAGCACGGAAGACGCGTTCGTGGGTGTACCCCATCCGTTCGCCCGGTTCGCCGTCGTGTGGACGGGCAGTCCCGTCGTAGAAGACGTGACCGAGTTCGTGGCCACGGTCGGTTTCGACGACGGCGTCGACGTCGACACCCGCCTCGAACCCGGGGCCGAGCCCGACGACGACGTCCGCACACTCGCGGTCGGTCCCGGTATCCCACTTCCCTTTGGCCATGATCGCGTCGACGACGCCGACGGGCTCGAGTTCGTCGATAACCCTCGCGCCCGGATCTTCGATGACCGGAACCCCATCGGCTGTGAGGGTGGCGATAGCGTCGTCGATCGTATCGACCCGGCGTCCGCTGACGCCCTGGACGGTCACTGCTTCCTCGTAGATCGCCGCCCCGAACGCGACCGCCCGCCGGACGACCGTCGGCGTCGCCGTCTCGGTCACGATGACCGGGAACCCGGCCCGGTGCAGTCGGTAGACGACGCCGCTCCCGAGGTCGCCGCCGCCCCGGACGACCACCAGATCCTCGAGTGAGTGGGCGGTGGCACGCCCGCCGGATGCGTCGTGTCGGTCCCGGTGTACCTCAGCGAGAATCGAGATCGCGACGTCCTCGGGACCACCGCCGCCGAGATCGAGGCCGACGGGTGCCCGGACGCGGGCGAGGTCCCGACGGGCGTAGCCGTCCTCGAGCAGGGACTCGAAGATGTGGTCGGCTTTCCGCTCGCTGGCGACGACGCCGACGTAGCCGGCGTCGCCATCGAGCGCGGCGGCGACTGACTTCGTGTCGAAGGTGCCACTGCGGGTCGCCACGGCGACCGACGTCTCACTGGTCATCGGGAGTTCCCCGAGGACGTCGCCGTAGCGACCACAGCGGACGCTGACGTCAGACGGGAAGCGATCCGGGTCGGCGTACTCCTCCCGGTCGTCGACGGCGACGACCTCGTACCCGAGCCGGGAGCCGACTGCCGCGAGTTCGACGCCGATGTGACCACAGCCGGCGATGTAAAGCAGGGGACGGCCACTGATCCGGTCGATGAAGACGTCCATCGACCCGCCACAGACCATGCCCGTATTGCCACCCGGCTCCAGTTCGTACGTTCGGACACCGCCGTCGGCCTCCCCGTCGAGCACCTCACGAGCCGCGTCGATCGCGAGCCCTTCGACGGTTCCGCCGCCGATCGTCCCGGAGGTGTCCTCGTCGGTGACGACCATCTTCGCGCCGACCTCACGGGGGGTGCTTCCGTCCGTCCGGACCACGGTAACCATCGCCGCCGGTTCGCCCCTCGAGACGAGGTCGTCGACCCGTTCGAAAAGCGTCATACGAAACTGCGGACCTCCTCTGTGACGATCCGTTCGACGAGTCGCTCGTAGGTGATCGGTTCGATCCGATCGGGGAGGTCGACCCCCCGGACGGCGACGTCGCGGGAAACGGCGACGGTCTCGTTCGGCAGGTCCGGATCGAGCAAGACCCCGTCCTGGATCAGGACGACTGTTCCGTCGGGATCGTCGCGTGCTGTTCGAAGGCCGATCTCCGCCAGTGGTTCGTCTATCAGGTACAACATCGTTAGAAATCCAGGGTGTGATCCGCTTCAGTGAGCATCGTCGTGATCGCCTCGCCGGGTCGAACCGTGACGTCGGGGGCGATCTCGTCCGGGGAGAGCCCCCGTTCTTCCATCGCCGCCGCGTCGACGTACAGTTCCCCGTCGTCGGCCTCGAGGTCGGCCAGGTGGTCGGTCATCGTCAGCGCCTCACGGTCGACCGCCTCCCGGGCGGCGTAGACGCCGTCCTGGGTGAACACCACCGAGACGTCGTGGCGATCGAAACCCGCTGCGACGCCGGAGGCCGCTCGGAGGCCCTCGGGGACGTGAACCCGCCCGTACGGCGCTCTGGTGAGCAAGACGACCACGTCGCGTCTCATAACGAGATCACCCGGTCGGCCTCGCCGACGAGGTCGGCCAGGTCGGGGAGCAACCCGATCTCGACCCCGTCGGGGTAGTCGGCTTCGGCGTCGATACCTCGAGCGTTGACACAGAGCCCACACGAGAGGACCTCCGCGCCGTCCGCGATGAGTTCTTCGAATAGCTCCGCCGGCATCGTCGCAAAGAGGCTGTTTTCCGCACAGGCGGGAAGGGTCTGGTCGGCGACCGGGACGTACGCGCCGTCGAGGTAGTGAAAGTACGAGACGCTGTGTCCGCTGTCGAGGGCCGCTCTACCGAGTTCGTACGCCGTTCGCCACCGTTGGCTATCGAACGGGCCTCCGGTGAGGAGGATTCCGATGTGACTCATCGTCAATCAGATAGGCGAGACAACTATTAAGCGTTGGTGTCGTTTTTACACCAGTAGCGGGACGAACGACCACTCACCGACCCGGAAAGTGGATGTGCGTCTTTCCGTGCCACCGTCGACGGTCGATCGCTACGAAACGGGGTCTCGGTCCCCCACAGGTACCTGTTCGGTCTATTGCCAGTGGGATTTGTGGATGAACATCGACTTCTCCTCCGATGTGGCATAGATATATGTGTTTGCACACTCACTGTGGTACGTATGACACACACGGATACGGGAGACGCCCGGGAGGAGTGGGTGTGACGCTCTCGCTAACGGTGAACGGCGATCAGGTAACGCTACACTGCGAGGCCGAAGAGGACCTGGCGACGGCGCTTCGGCGGGCGGGATACACCGGCGTCAAGTGTGGGTGTGATGGTGGCGGCTGTGGTGCCTCGAAGGTCTTTCTGGACGGTGACGTCGTCATGGCCTGTGGCATCGACGCGGCAGACGCCGCCGACGGAGTCGTCCGAACCATCGAGGGGTTCGGCACGCAGGAGGAACTCCACCCGATTCAGGCGGCGTTCGTCGACCACTTCGCCGTCCAGTGTGGCTTCTGTATTCCGGGGATGATCGTCCAGGCACAGGCGCTCCTCGAGGAGACCCCCGACCCCTCGGAACGGGAGGTTCGCGAGGCGATCGACGACAACCTGTGTCGGTGCACCGGCTACCAGAAACCGGTCGAAGCGATCCTGGATGCGGCAGGTCGAATGCGTGCGAGCGAACAGCCGGTGACCGACGGTGGTTTCGATGAGTGACGACGACCCCGAGACCGACGGCGGCACGAGCACCGACCCCGTGGAGGGCGAGCGTACCGACCTCGAGGCCCACCCCCTGGAGGTCGACGAGCCGGCGGACAACCGCATCGAGCCCGACGAGCGAGCGAGCGTCTCGAAGCCGGCCGAGAAGTCCGACGACCGGAAACTGGTGACCGGGGAGGCAAAATACACCGCCGATTACGCCTCACAGTTTCAGGATCTCGCGACCGCGGCCGTCGTTCGAAGCGAGATACCCCACGGACACGTGACCGACATCGACACGAGCGAGGCCGAGGCGATCGAGGGTGTTTACGCCGTTCTCACTCCGTGGTCGCCGGAGGTCCCGGACGCGCCGTATACGAGCGCCGGCCAGTCTTACCCCGAACCGAGCCCGTGGGACATGCGCGTGCTGAACGAACACGTCCGGTACGTCGGCGACCCCATCGCGGCCGTCGCCGCGGCGGACGCGGAAACGGCGGCGGCCGCGGTCGACGCGATCGACGTCGAGTACGAGGAACGCGAGGCGGTGTTCGATCCGGACGAGGCCTTCTCCGAATCGGCACCACGGCTGTTCGAGGACGACGAAGTCGAGAACGAGATCGTCGGCCACGACTACGAGCGAAACCGGATGGCCCACATCGAGGGCGAACTGGGTGACGTCGAGGCCGTCTACGGTCGCGATGACGTCCACGTCCACGAAAGCGAGTGGGAGACGATCCGCCAGTCACACGCCCAGATCGAAAAACACACCGCACTCGCTTACACCGACGAGGACGCCCGTCACGTCGTCATCACGAGCACGCAGGTACCGAACCACACTCGCAGACAGCTCGCACACCTGTTCGATATCCCGATCCGGGACGTCCGGGTGAAAAAGCCCCGCGTCGG
>LKNC01000048.1 GCA_001564255.1 Natrialbaceae archaeon Tc-Br11_E2g1 | reverse complement strand
CTGTCGGAGTTCGAAGCCGACGACCCGGAACTTCGGCTCGTCGACGCCGACGATCGGGCGGAGTACGCTCGAGGGCACCTCCCGGGTGCGGTCAATGTGGACGTCCTCGACGACCTCGTGGACGTCGGGGGCTGTGGGATCGTGGACAAACGCGGTTTCGAGTCCTCAGTCGGGGACTGTGGGATCACCGAGGATACCACGGTGGTTATCTACAGTACGGACCACAACCAGTACGCGGCGTATCTGTACTGGCTTTTCAAGTACTACCGCCACACGGACGTCCGGCTTCTCGACGGCGGGAAACTCCGATGGGAGAAGTCGGGGTATCCGGTGACGGACGACGTCCCCGAGTTCACTCCCCGGGAGTACAGCGCACATCCGCCTGACGACCGGGTCCGTGCCTACCGGACCGACATCGAGGCCGCACTCGCCAGGGACGTCGCGATCGTCGACGTCCGGTCGGCCGCGGAGTTCCGTGGTGACGAGGCGGCCCCACCGGACAAGGACCTGCCGGAAGCGCGTTCTGCGGGGCACATCCCCGGAACCGTTCACCTCACGTGGTCGGAAGTCGTAGACGAGAACGGGTTCAAGGATCGATCGGAACTCGAGAGGCTGTTCCGGGGTCGCGGGATCGACCAGGGGACGGAGACGATCGTCTACTGTCACGTCGGCGAACGCTCCTCGCTCGTCTGGTTCGTCCTCTCTGAGCTACTGGAGGGAACGAGCGTCTCGAACTACGACGGCTCCTGGATCGAGTGGGGGAACCTGATCGACGCCCCGGTCGAGGCCGAAACGGACGACGACAGCTGACAGTTCCGGCACTGGGCACGATGACGGGGCCAACGACTTTCTCGCGTTGTGGACGTCACTACCGCGAATACCGTCCTCGAGTTGTCCGCAACCGCCAATTTTGACGCAGTATTTTCCGGTATCAGCCACTGACCGCCAATGTTTCATGATTGTTTCTGGAAAAGGTGTGTTTAGAAAGATGGGGCTGCAATATGCAGGTGCACATGGATACTATAGCCGTACTCGGGGCTGGATCCGGCGGAGCGATGACAGCGAACCTCCTCCGTCGAAAGCTGGACACCGACGAAGCCGACATCGTCGTCGTCGACAGGAGTACCGAACACTTCTACCAGCCGTCGTTCTATCTCATTCCGTTTGGCTATCTCGAACCCGACCAGTCACGACACGTCGACGACCTGCTGAAACCGGGCGTCGAGTTCGTTCACGACGCGGTCACGGGCGTAGACCCCGGCGAGAAGGTCGTCTCCCTCGAGGACAGTGCGGACCTCGAGTACGACTACCTCGTCGTCGCGACGGGCCACCGACTCGACCCGACCGCGACGCCCGGCCTGCTCGAGGCCTGGCAGGAGACCGATGAGGTCTACCCGTTCTATCACTACGAGGCCGCCCTCGAGATGGGTGAGGCCCTGCGGGACTTCGAGGAGGGGACCTTCCTCGTCACCCAGCCGGACACGCCGATCAAGTGTCCGGGTGCGCCACTGAAGATGGCGATGCTCGCCGAGGACTACTTCCGCCGGCAGGGCGTCCGTGAGGACGTCGAGGTCATCATGACCAGAAACGCCGAACACCACTTCGGCGTCCAGCCTTACCGCGACAAACTCTACGAGATCTGGAACGCCCGGGACATCGAGTTCCGCGAGAACTTCTCCGTCGAGGAGGTCGATCCCGACGCGGGCGTCGTTCGCTCGGCCGACGGCGAGGAGATCTCCTACGATCTCTACGCGCCGGTGACACCACAGTTCGGCCAGGAACCGATCACCGAGAACTCCCCGCTCACGACGGGCGACGACGAGCACGGCGGCGAGTACGTCACGATCGACAAACACACCTGCCAGCACACGGAGTACGACGACGTGTTCGCGCTGGGCGACTGTGAGAACGCACCCCACTCCAAGACGGCCGCGGCCGCACGCAAGCAGTCCCACACCGTCTCGGAGAACCTATTGGCGGAGATGGACGGACGCCCACTGCCAAAGGAGTACGACGGCTACGCCGCCTGTCCGTTGCTCACCGAAAAGGGGAAAGCGATCGTCGCGGAGTTCGACTACGAGGACGCGATCTCCGCGCCCGTCGAGAGCAAGATGAACTGGATCATGGACGTCAACGTCCTCCCGTCGGTCTACTGGGACGCCTGGATGAAAGGCTACGATCCACTCCCGTAATTCATGGCACAGAAAGACCAATCAGCGGAGGCGGGCTTCGAAGACACGGATCTCGAGGCCACAGAGGTAACCGAACTCGCTCGCACGCTGGAGGAAAACGACGAGGAACTCGCCGAACTGCTCGAGACGCTGGTCGTCGTCCAGGAACTCTCTTCGGACCTCGCCCCCGAGTTACGCGATGCCGCCCACGACTCCCGGGAGCCGATCGCGCAGATGCGCATGGCCCTCGAGAACGAGGAGATGCTCGTGCTCGTCCAGCGCGTCGGGGACAACGCCGACACGCTCATCGAGTTACTCGAGACCCTCGAGGTCGTCGACGCGCTGGTCGGCGATCTGATTCCGGAGCTCAAGACGGTGGTCCGTGAGAACCGCGACACGCTCGGACGGCTCCGGGAAGCCCTCGAACGCGAGGAGACGCTCGTCCTGCTAGAGCGGCTGGGGGAAAACGAGGAGACGCTGATCGAACTCCTCGAACTCCTCGAGGTGACCTACGAGCTCGCCGGGGACATCGTCCCGGAGGCCGTCACCGTCGTCCAGGATAACCGACAGCCGATCACGGAACTCAGGATGATGGTCGCCGGCTTCTGTAGTACCTACTCGCAGGCCGACATCGAGCCACACCGGCTCGGGCAGAACCTCGGTAACATGTTCGTGCTGGGATGTCGACTCGGTGACGAGGAGTTCATCGGTGCCGTCGAGGACGGTCTCGGCGCGTTCACCGAGGACGAGCCCCCGAAGAAAGTCGGCCTCTTCGGGATGCTCTCGGCGCTCCGTGACGAGGACGTAAAGCAGGGTCTCGGAGTGTTGATCGAGTTCCTCCGTCGGATGGGTGCCGCGAAGTCGAGCTAGCGACGCCCGACGCCTTGGGCCACCAGCTCACCTCCCTTGTGTCGACGTCACACGTTCGTCCGCGAGCGTCAGCAACGACGTGTGGTACCGACGAGTATGCCATTGATTTCCAGTTAGGGAACTATTCCTCACGCTTTGCCAGACGAGCTATAGAAAGCGAAAAAATTTCTTTTTGGAAAGGTATTAGTCTTGGCAGTCCCTGAGCTGTGAACGCAATGTCCGAACAGACGGCAGACGACGGACCGAGCGGGTTCCCCCTCATCGGGGACCGCTTCCCGGAACTGGACGTAGAAACGACCCACGGAACCAAGACCCTCCCGGACGACTACGAGGACAGCTGGTTCGTCCTCTTCAGTCATCCCGGGGACTTCACACCGGTCTGTACGACCGAGTTCGTCGGCTTCGAGCAACGCCGCGCGGAGTTCGAGGAACTCAACGCCGAACTGATCGGCCTCTCGGTCGATCGCGTCCACTCACACATCAAGTGGACCGACTGGATCGACGAGGAACTCGACGAGGAGATCGGCTTCCCGATCATCGCCGACGAGAGCGGCGAGGTCGCGGCGGAACTCGGCATGGTCCACCCCGGACAGGGTACCTCGACGGTCCGTGCGGTCTTCCTCGTCGACCCCGAGGGCGTCACCCGCCTGGTGCTTTACTATCCCAAGGAGATCGGCCGCAACATCGACGAGGTCCTGCGCTCGCTCGAGGCGCTCCAGACCTCGGACGAGGAGGACGTCGCCCTGCCGGCGAACTGGCCCGAAAACCGGAACTTCGGGGATAAAGGGGTACTCTCACCGCCGGGGACGGTCGAGGAAGTCGAACAGCGCCTCGCCGAGATCGACGGTGAGGAGTACGACTCCTACGACTGGTGGTTCACGCTCAAAGACATCTAGAACTCCTCTCTCGTCGTATCGAATCGAGACGTTTTTTCCGCTTCTTTCGCCTCGAGCGGCGATATCGCGGTTGTTCGATGCTGGTGGAGTCTCGAAACGGTCCCGTCGTCGATAGCCGACGATGAAGGCAGTCTTCGCGACGGACCCCTCGGACGCGTCCCGGGGACGGTCCTCGAAGGGGCAAGGGCGACCGTGTTGGTCGTGCCACCACGGGATCGACCGTAGTCAGGGCCCGGATCCCCGTCGTGGCTGTCGAACCCGATGGGTAGAAACCAGCAATATTTCTCTCCGAGAAGCGTTTTCCGCCACCAGCGAGAACGTATCGGAAGTGGAAGTCGATAAACCGTCGGTACAAAACCCATATCGCGGAAAAACAGGTAGTTCCACTGAAACACACACTCGGGGTTACGAAATAATAACTTAATTGACTGTATTTTACATGACTGACAGCGTAGTAGCGTTCTAGACAACTCGGAATCGAAGACCGGTGATCGCAGCAACTTTTGTCCGTTATCGCCTCGAGGCGGTGGTCCGGTCGGCGAAGGACGTAATTATCTAGCCTGCTCGAGACCTTATGAACGAACGTCTCAAAGCCTCTATTGCATGGTTGAGACAATCTCCGCAGCACAGTTACGGGACCGGATCGAGGCGGAGGCGTTCGACGTCCTCTTCGATACCCGCGCACCCGAGGACTTCGAAGACTGGCGCATCGCCGAGGCCGAGAACGTCGAGTACTCCGGCAGTGACGACGAACTGATCGGCGAGTTCGACCCCGAGGAGTACGACGCGGACGACGACGTCGTCGTCACGTGTGCAACCGGCCGCTCCGCCGGGAAGTTCGCCGGCTACTTGGCCGAAGTCGAGGGGTTCGAAAACGTCAGCTACGTCGACGGCGGGATGGAAGACTGGAGTCTGGTCTACGACGTCGTCCCGATCGCGACCGAGCGTGAGGACCTCGAGCTCCTCCAGCTCCAGCGCCGTGGGAAGGGGTGTCTCGGCTATCTGATCGGTTCGAAACGCACCGGCAAGGCCGCACTCGTCGACGTCACCAGCGTGACCGACGCCTTCGAGGATGCCGCCGCCGAACGCGGCTACGAGATCGACCGCGTCTTCGACACGCACATCCACGCGGACCACATCTCCACGGGACGGGAGCTGGCCGCGAAGTACGACGTTCCCTACCACCTCGGCGAGCCCGCGAGCACCCGTGACCCACAGTTCGAGTTCGACGCCGTCGAGCCCAACGAGACCGTCGAGGTCGGCGACGTTCCCGTCAAGGCGATCCACACGCCCGGTCACACCACCGGCATGACCTCCTATCTCGTCGACGGCGAGGCCCTGCTGACCGGCGACACGCTCTTCGTCGAGTCGATCGGCCGCACCGAACTCCAGTTCGCCGGCGAGGACGCGAAAGCCGGCGCTCGCGTCCAGTATGAGACCTTACACCACAAGATCGGCACGATGCCCGACCACGTCAAGATCCTCCCCGGGCACTTCTCGTTGACCAACTGCGGCGAGTACGTCGACGTCGAACCCGGCATGCCGATGTTCTCGACCGTCGGCGAGATCTGGGCGAAAAACGAGATCATCGGGCTCGACGAGGAGGAGTTCGTCGAGCACATGTTCGACAATCTGCCCTCCAAGCCGCCGAACTACGAGAGGGTCATCGAGACGAACCTCGGCGTCTACGAGCCAGAAGACGACGACGAACGCACCGAACTCGTCCTCGGTCCGAACCGCTGTGCGGCGACCGAGGGCAGCGCCATCGCCGACGACTAACGAATACGGTAGACACGAACATGCTCGGAATAGACGGCGGCATCGGTGGGGCGATCGCAGTGCTCGGACTCATCCTCGTCCAGGCGGTCGTCCTCTACGCCGCCTACGGGGGCCTCGAGACGGTCGCCCGCAAAGCGTTCGATAGCTACTCTGGCGGGAACTGATCGGTCGAACCGCGGAGCCACCAGTTTTTCTCCGTACCGGCCTCCGGGGGCTCGGTCTCGAACCCTAACAGTGTGGTAGTGTCCCAACTATCCCGCAACATTTACCAAATACTATTTTCACACTATGGGTGAGTTCTGAATATAATACCGTTCGACCGGTTTAGGGTACCCGACAGAGCATATACGATCGAGATGGTCACGTTTCGCGTGCGGGTCGACGGGCCGGCGTTTCCGGCACGTTCTCGCCACTGGAACCGCCCGGCAAAAACGGCGGCAGGCTCACCCCAGGAAAGATGAGCACGGACCGGACCGACCGCCTGCGGGAGTTCACGTTCACACTCGAGTACGACCCCGAGGAGGATCCCGTCGTGGACACGTTCTACGACTGTGCCGATCTCGTGGCGTCGTCGGTCGACGTCTACGTCGGCGAGCGATCGTTCGTCCGACTCGTCCGACTCACCGGCCCACCCGAGGCCGTCGACCGTCTCCAGACGAAGTTAGAGGACCGGGAGTACCTCCCACGGGCCGTCGGGATCGACCGCTGTTGTGGGGAAAGTTCCGCGTTTCGCGTCGAGTGTTCCCCGAGACAGCGCCTGATCTACGTCTACGTCGAGGACGTCGGCGAGTGTGCTTGCGTCCACAGCGTCGTCGCCGCCCACGTAGAGCGTGGAACGATCTGTGAGAGCCACCAGTGGGGTGGCTCCGAACGCTGGCGGCTGTTGTTGCGAACCGACGAGGCCGTCGGGGAGATTCACGACGACCTCGAGGGCGCGTTCAGGGAAGGGGTGCGCTTCGAGATGGGTCACATCGGCGAGGCGACGACGTGGCTCGGGGACGGCATGGTCGACGCCGCCCTCTCGGGGGCGAAACGCCAGGCGATCACGGAAGCGGCCGCCCACGGCTACTACGAACGGCCACGGGGGATCACGCTCGAAGAACTCGCCACGGTCCTCGAGGTCCCGGAGTCGACGCTCTCCTATCGGCTCCGGATGGCCGAATCGGCCCTCGTGGAAGGCTACCTCGAGCGCTATGACGGAGACGATGAGACTCCACCCGCGTGATCTCGAGGCGAACCGGCATCCGACCTGAAACGCCCACGGAGTGGGAACGGGCCGCATTGCCTTACGTATCGAGAGACGAGTACGACCAACCATGTCGACCGATCGCTTTTTTTCCGACGATCGATTTTTCAGTATCCAATGAAGGGATTCGAGAACTGTACGTCTTGTCGCTTCTATCATACCTGGCTTCAGTATACAGCATAGAAATTATGGTTTAGCTCTCGAATCTTGGCGAGATCCAACGCATAGTTTACCGATGTAAAACCCCTGCCTGCAACTAGCAGGTGAATACCACATGATACCGACTCGAACGATCCAGCTACTGGATCCCGCGTCCGTACACACAGTGTACGAACTACTGGCACTGGCGGTACTGACACCCGAACTCGCGAGCCGGGTCCAGTTCGGCTGGGCGATCACGATACACATCGTCTTCGCCGCGCTGTCGATCGGGCTGGCACCGTTTATCGTCTACTTCGTGGTCCAGGAGATTCGAACGGGTGAGAGGCGATACGAACGTCTCCGGAAGTTCTGGACGAAGCTCTTTGCCGTCGGTTTCATCATGGGGACCGTCACGGGGATCCCAATGGCGTTTATGTTCGGGACGAACTTCGCCGCGTTCTCGACGGTCGCCGGCGAGATGATCGGCGGCCCGCTCTCGTTCGAGGCGAAGATGGCCTTTTTCCTCGAGGCGTTCGCCCTCGGGATACTGCTTTTCGGTCGTGAACGGGTCTCCGACCTGGCCTACGCCGTCTCGTCGTTTCTGGTCGCACTTGGCGCGTGGATGTCGGCGTTCTGGATACTCGTCGTCAACTCCTGGATGCAGACGCCACGGGGCTACGAGATCGTGACCGAAGACGGCGTGCAGATCGCCCAGCTGACCGATCCGATGGCCGCGTTTTTCAACCCGCGGTTCCCGTGGATGTACGTCCACATGCAAAGTGCCGCGGTGATCTCCGTGACCCTGCTCGTCGCCGGCGTCGCCGCTTACTTCGTCTGGAAGAACCGCGACAGCCAGGTCTGGGGGACCGCACTCAAAGCCGCCATCGTCGTCTTGCTCGTCTCGTCGGTCTTCCAGGTGATCCACGGCGACCTGTACGGCCGCCACGTCGCCGACACCCAGCCACACAAGTTCGCCGCGATGGAAGCCCACTACGAGACGGGGGCGGCTGACTTACACGTCGTCGCCGTCCCGACCGACCTCGAGGCGCTCACCGACCCGCGGGCGGAAAACCTCTATACGATCAGTATCCCGTATCTCGCCTCGTTCCTCGCGGAGGGTGATTTCTCCGCCGAGGTGACGGGGCTCAACGACTTCGAGTACGAATCACCGCCGGTCGCCTGGGTGTTCTGGTCGTTCCGGGTCATGGTCGGCCTGGGATTCTGGTTCGTCTTCCTCGGGCTGTGGGGTGCCTACAGGCTCTGGAGAGGCGGTCTCTACGAGGACGAGCGCTACCTGCAGGCGCTCATGGTCTCTGCGCCGCTTGGGTTCCTCGCGACGATCACCGGCTGGTACGTCGCCGAGATCGGCCGCCAGCCCTGGATCATCCAGGACGTACTCACGACCGCCGACGGCGTCTCGACCGATCTCGGTCAGGGTGAAGCCATGGTGACCCTCGTCGGGTTCGTCGTCGGCTACGTCCTCCTGTTCGGGGTCTTTTGCTACGTCTTCAAGCGACTCGTCGACGAGGAAGCCAAACGCCACGAGACGGGCATCGACGACCGCGAGACGCCCGACTCACCCGGGGTGACCGCGGATGACTAGCCTGCTCTCTGACACCGAGTACGTCGTCGACTCGCTGCCCGAGCTCTGGTTCGGGCTCGTCGTCGTCTCGCTGGGTGGGTACCTCCTGCTCGACGGCTTCGACTTCGGGCTCGGTATGCTGTTCGCCGACGCCACAGGGGAGGATCGGCGGACGATGCTCGCCGCGTTCGGGCCGATCTGGAAGGCAAACGAGGTCTGGCTCGTGCTGTTCGGGACGGTACTGTTCGCCGCCTTCCCGCGGGTGTACGCGAACCTTCTGAGCCGCCACTATCTGCTCGTGTTCGCCATCGTGTTGGCGCTTTCCTTACGTGGCCTCGGCTCGAAACTCCGCGAGGAACGCGAGGACGAGACGTGGGTGCGCTTTTGGGACGCCTGTTTCGTCGCCGGAAGCGCACTCTCGCCGCTCTTGCTCGGCACCCTCGTCGGGAGCTGGGTGCTCGGTGAACCCTCCGCCCTCGCCGCCGGACCCATCGTCGTCGGACTGACCGTGGTCGCGCTCTCGGTCGTCCTCGGGGCCGCGTTTCTCGGGGTGAAAACCGAGGGCGAACTCCGGGAGAACGTCCTCGAGCGCGGCCGGATAGCCGTCGGCGTCTACGTCGCCCTCTTCGTCCTCACGGCGGTCGCTCTCTACGCCCTCTACCCCGGACTCCGCCCGGTTGTCGTCTCGGCACCGACGGTACTCGTCGTCGCGGTCACGCTCGCCTCCGCAGCGACCGTCCTCTATGCGAGCCTGGACGGGCACTATCACCTCGTCGTCGTCGGGGCAGCAGGGGTCGCCGGCGCGCTCGTCGCGTTCGTCGCCTACCTGCTGTATCCGTCGGTCGATCCGGCAGCCTCACTCACCGTCTCCGAGGCGGTCGTCTCCCCGCTCCCGCTGAACCTGGCGTCGATCTTCGCCGTCACCTTCCTCCCGATCATCCTGGGGTACTTTTTCGTCCTCTTCTCGGTGTTCAGCGGCCCTGCGGATCCAGCTGAAGGTTATTAAGTTACCCGACATTTTAAACAAAATGTAAAAAAATTCGCATCGGACCCGGTACCTGTCGACGGGGGACCCGCCCGCTCTTTCCGATAGTCGAAACTCTCTCAGAGACGACCTCGAGCGCTGTAGGCGTGTTATAGCTGGCGAAAAGTCTATCACCCCGTTTCGAACGAGCCGTGAGGGTGGCTCGGAGCTGTCTCCGTTCGAACCGCCGTTCCAGCCACGAGACCGTCTTTCGGACGACTTCGTACAGGCGGAACGATCGAACGCCACCCGGGTCACTCGAGGTCCCCCCAACGAAAACATCACTTACGTTTTTATATCTATTATCTGGTATAGAGGGCACCCGAACGCCACTCGAGTGTCGGTGGAGGTCCCCCAGGGCAGACCCCACCAGCGGTCGGCCACTACCGAACTCCCGCTTCCCGCTCCCAAGAGCGCACGAGCGCCGTGAGTGTCCGGTTCGTCGGTGCCTCGAGGCCGGCTTCTCGCGCGCGTTCGACCACGTAGCCGTTGATCGCGTCGATCTCGGTCCGACGGGTCGTGAGGACGTCCTGGCACATCGAGGAGGTGTTCGCCGCCGTCGCCTCGGCGACCGTCTCCAGGGCTGCCAGGGCCTCGCGGTTCGAGAGGGTGACGCCGTGTGCACGCGCCGTTCGGGCGGTCTCCCTCGTTGCCGTCCGGGCGACCCCCTCCGTTTCGCCCTCGAGGACGACCCGGTTTTCCCCTCGAGTGAGTGCCGTAATGGCGTTGATCCCGGCGTTGACCGCGAGTTTCTCCCAGAGTCGCCGGGGCATGTCGGCCGCGACAACGGTCTCGAGGCCCGCCTGGGAAAACGCCTCGCCGACGCGGTCGGCGACTGTGGACGCGCCACCGCCGGGTGGCCCGAGGACGATCTCGCCGGTCCCGGTACACTCGACGACGCCGGAGTCGTGCAAGATCGCGCCGTACGAGGCCGTCCCCGCGAGAACGGTTTCGACGTACTCCTCGAGGGTTTCCTCGTTGCCCATCCCGTTTTGTACGGAGAGGACGGCGTCGAACGCCCCGGTCGCGAGCGTCCGTGCCGCCGCCGCGGTGTCGAAGGCTTTCACCGTCACGATCGCGAGATCCGCGGTCAGGTCGCGACCGTCGGTCGTCGCCTCGGGGTAGACCCGTGCCTCGAGGTCGCCCGTTACCCGGAGTCCACCCTCACGAACCGCACTCGTAAGCTCCTCGCGGGCGACGAGTGTGACCTCGTGGGAACGTGCGAGCACGCCACCGACGAGGCTCCCGAGACTTCCAGCACCGAAGACGACGATCTCCATGGGTCGTGATGGGGACAGATCGAGGAAAACGGTTACCTTCCGGCCCCGAACCGACGGGTGAAACGCCGTTTCGACGCCCGCGGCCAGCCATGGTCACATGAAGTCCTCGATCCCCGATTGCTTATTCTTGTCATTTTCGAAAACGCTCTCGAGGGCCTTCTCTAGGACCTCCAGGCGCTGTTTCGTGTAATCCCGACAGCCGTACTCCTCTGCGACCTCGATCGCGGTGTCCATGTACTTGTTCACAGAGCCCTTGTGGACGGTGAGGGTGACCCGGCCGCCACACTCCCGGCAGTCACCGGTCAGGGGCATCCGCCGGAACTTCTCCCCGCAGTCGAGACACCGGGTCTCCTGGCGGGAAAACGCCCGCAGGTTCCCGATCAGGTCCGGCAGGAAGTGATACTCGATGACCCGTTCTGCCACGTCGGTCTCGTCGACCGCCCGGAGTTTCCGGGCGAGCTCGAGCTGGGCGTCCATCTTCTCGGTCATCGAGCCGAGCGTCTTGTACGCAGAGAGGTCCGGCCCGAGGGCGATATCGGAGGTGTCGTGGGTGTGGGCAAAGCCGGTGTACTCCCGGTCGGTGCCGAGGTTCTCCTCGGCGATCGTAACGTCGACCTCTCCAGGGTCGGCCATCTCGAGGGTGGCCTCGTAGAACTCCCGTGGGTACTGGGAGACGATGTCCATGTTGTGAGCCTCGTCGTCGATCTCGGAGGGGTCGATACGGGAGGACATGACCAGGGGTGCGTCCATCGAATTATGTGCGTACAGCCAGTTCGCGGTGAAGATCGGATCGCCACCGACCTGCAGATCGTAGAGGTAGCCGTCGTACTCGACGCGTTCGATCGAGGTGATCCGGAGATACGAGAGGTCACCGTCGACCAGCGGTCTGATTTCTTCGAGTTTCCGTTCGGCATCCTCGGGAAGGTCACGGTCGTCGAGTTCCGCGACGATCTCTTTCAGTTTCTCGAGAGAGATGTTCTCGCGGCGTTTGAGGTACTTCGGAACGAGCTGCGTGATCCCCTCGATATCCATCCCACGGATTTCCATGAGTTCGTCGGGAATCGAAACGACGAGGCTTTTCGGATGGTACGGCTCCTCGCCGTCGAGGATGCACTCGAGTGGGTTTTCCGACGCACCGCCGGAGACGGTGACGGTGTAGATCGGTTGGCGGGACGAATCGCGTTCCCGGTACGAGACGTTCGCGACGAGGCCGAGACGGTGACACAGGAAGACGATCCCGTCTTTGACGTCCTCGCTCGTCGTGTGGAAACCGATCGTCGTGTGGTTGTCGTCGGTCGTCTCCGAACCGTCACCCGCGATGAACCCTCGGAGGAACGCGAGCACGACCTCCCTCTCTGCACGAAGGATACACTCGGGAACGACCTTCTCACTCGAGTTGTACGAGTCGTGGTCCTCGAATCCGAGGTACGATAGCACATCGTGGAACACCGACGGAAACGCTACCTCATATGCCCGGTTCGACCAACGGATGTTCGGCTCGTGGCCGAATTTCTCTTCAAAGATGTCACCAACCCGTTCGATGAGATCCTCGTCAGCGTTCGAAATCGCCGGACAAACACTCGAGCGCGTACCCTCTGCGACGAACACGCCGAGAAGCCAGGCGAGTTCCGCGTCTACGTCGACTGTCCGACGAAGGCAATTCGTCGATCCTGCTCGACCGATTCGTGCTGTCTTTGGAACTCCTTGGAGACTGCTAACATCGATGATTCGGCGCAATGTCTCGAGTGGAAGCTTCCGCTTCGAAAGCCGATATTCCAGTAGCCCTTCGGGTGGGTCATGGGAGAGACCGTGAGCGAACGCTTCTCGAACGCTTTTCTTCGGTTTGTCGGACTCCCAGATAGTCTGCAACAGGTCTTCGATGTGTTCATCGATCAGAACATAGGGATCGTCGACACAATCTGCAACGTCAATCGTCGTCTCGGCCGGCTCGACGTCGAGATTCCGCGGAGCGACGACCAGGTCGCCTTCCTCGAGATCCGATCCCGCGACCTCCTCGATCCCGTCGTCGTACTGGAAGAGGCTGTGGTCGGTCGTGATCTCGAGTTCGCGGCCGAACTGCGTCCCGATTCGTAGCAACTCCTCGTCTTCGGCGGCCTGGTACCTGATCGCCTTCTCGATCGGTTTCGGGGCCGCTTCGTGGGTCTCGTCGAAGGCGTAGGTTTGCCAGCCCTCGAGGGCTGCAGTCTTCTTTCGGAACTTGCCGTCGACCTCGACCGGGACCTCGAGTTCGTCCCAGAACTCCTCGAAAGTCAGGAATCGGAGGTTCCCGTCGGGATCGAAGGCGATCAACCGCGAGTCCTCG
>LKNC01000047.1 GCA_001564255.1 Natrialbaceae archaeon Tc-Br11_E2g1 | reverse complement strand
GTTGAGCGAGTCGCTCCAGTCAACACCGCGGTTCGGTCGGTACGATCCCGACATGGAAGAACTTGATTTAGGAGTGCCGATTGGGTACTCGATGTTCCAGTATACGGTTCGGGACATGACAGAGTTCGAACCGCGGGAATTGAAGCGGGCGGGATGGTCAATGGGACAGGGTTCGGACGGGTACTATCTCGGTGCGTTCAGCGTGTTCGGGAATCAACTCGACCTGTATTCATTTGCGGACATTGGGAGGATGTTTCGCTGTGACCCGCCGCTAGAAAACGATTGGAACTGGCCGTGTCGGAGCGCGCTCAAAAGAGGTGTTCGAGCGGGGAAAATCGAGCGGCTTGGACCGGTTGGCGGGTATCGCCCCCCACGACTTCGAGAGTAAGACTTGGGCTCTTCTCTACCGATGACACACCTTTCTGCTCTTACTCGGCTTCACGTTCCAAGCGGCACCATCTACAATACCGGCTCAGTCCCCGAGGCTTCCGGGACAAGCATGATCTGCATTCCGGAAACCTCCTATCAAACGAAAATCACCCGTTACAGTGGACGATTATCAATATACTCAGGAATCAGTTGATGAGAATTATTTCAAGATTTGAGTGGACCTAATGATCACAGAGAATTATACCGGTATATTATCTTTTATCGGTCCAAATAAAGGATTAGGTTATTATTCATCTGGTTTACTGGCCGAGCTCTTTCACAAGTGAAACCGTGGCCCTCCTCGATCAGTTCTCTATACTTGTCTTCATCCATATATTCACGAGCATTATATGTAGTCCCCCAATAGCGGGTACTGTAGGGGTGGCGGGCGAATATTTTCAGATCAATTGGTAATTCGGATGGCCCTCCAATCAATTCAATAATTTTCTCAAGATCATCTTTGTAAATGACAATACAATCAAACGAAAATATTCCGCTGATATTCTCCTTGACAATTTCGTCAGATAAGTCATAAGATCCATCAGGCATATTAGGATCTCGAATTGAAATTTTAGGGTGGCGATCGCCGTTTAAGTGCTGTACTACCGTTTCAATTGCTGGTTCTGTCATAGTTATTGTCGTTGTGTGTCGGTCTATTTTTCATGTCTCCAGTCGGTGGAGATGTATCTATTCGTGTCTGGGTTGTTCGCTCGTTGATTCTGGGATTCGGCTACGAGTTACGTGGTTAGGCTCCAACCATTGGCGAGAGCAAATACCGTAAATAACCCGTTTGTTAAAAACCCTTGTAACTCACAGGTTGTTTGTTAGTAGTGTTGTCTGGTGTAGTGGTATCGCCTCCGTTCGCAACCCTCTTGGCGATACCTACGCGTATTTGGAAATGCCGTTTATAGGTTCTATGGGAGTGATTTGCGGGACTTCCGGTGATCTGTATTTGTAAAAGGTATCGACCTGAACTGGGACAAAAACAGTGTCAAATTTACATGATCCCTGAGAGACGATCAATGCTACCGATCGTCTCTCCATTGCGACGTAACGATTCTCTCAAAATCGTGGTATTGCAGGCAGATTGATGGAAATCACACATCTGATTACAATCATTGATGTCGCTCTCACGGAGTTTTCACTATATCATTGATTATGAGCTGCTTTCTGATCTAACACCTCTGCTGGTGTCTGTTTGTTGATTCGATTGTGGTGTGTTGTAGTAGTGTAGGGCGTGTTCAAACCATTCTCTGACGTTTGCTCGAGCGGATCGCGCACGGGAAATATCTCATCCTGCCACTCGCTGCAGGCGAGAACGCCGTGTATACCGAACACGAGTTCGTAATCGCGTCAGCACTCGTGGACCCGATGTACATCGGATACTGGAGCGCGATGAATCACCACGGACTGACGGAGCAACTGTCCCGGACGGTATACATCGTGACGACAGAGCGTGCCCAGGAGCGTGACATACAGAAGAGGATCTCTAGACGAATACAAATAGTATCCTGCGTATCCTATTTGGTATTAGATCCGCCGTCTGCAATTGGTTGTGATCGGTCCACAAGTTCATGCATTTTTTCTTTCGCATCTTCTAATATTGGATCTGCATCATCACGATCGGTGATTGCTTGAAGTACTCGATTACGGTCTTTGTCAGTCACTTTATCAAGGGATCGAAGGCTGGGTCCATAATCTTCGTCGTATTCATCTGGGAATTGTACTCGTGCAATACGATTGTCTAAGACTGGCCGATCAATTTCCCGTGGCTCTATCTCATTCTCCTCACAGAACTCTCTCACGAGTTTAACTGCCTGTCCAACCCAATCATCAGCCTTCTCAGACAATTCCATCGTTCCAGTGAACCGAAGCATTTTCTTCCCATTGTGATCACCGTACTCGAATCCGGGGGATTCACCGGCCGATTTCATTAGTTTGTAACAGTAATCATTAGAAGGTTCTCCCTCAAAGATATTGTCACGGACTTTATTGTAATCAACGCCACTACCTGTCGTAGACGATCCTTTGGCGCGGGCCTTCACAGCCTCTTTGAGGTAGTCTACGCGCTCCTCTTTGTCCATCACATCCCAAGCAACGCCATCACCGACCTCGTACTCCTGAACGATTTGTTCTGCTCGCTCTGGCGTCGCGTATACTCCGTCACTTGTTTTAACAGAAACCAATCCGAGGCGATCGATGACACGGTCTGCGAAGTCATTCCGGACCTCATCGGAATGAACGACTAATGCCTTCTCAACTGCTGTTCTGATCGTCTCAATGTTGTAATAATCTCTGTCTCCACACTCTTCTTCAAGTATGTCAATAATTTTTCCAACTCTGTCTTCAGAGATCATCTCTGTACCGTCACGCAACTCTTCATAGTACCGCCGGACACGCGCAGTTTGACCGCCATCGCGGTATTCGTCCAACGCAGTTGCGATGTACTCTCCAATCACGCTGCGGGTCTTCCCTTCTTGATCGTAAACGTACTGTTCAAGTGCTTCTTGGACATCCTCCGCGATTCGGTACGTGACTTTCTTTGTTTCAGTACTACTCCTCGTAACCCGGTTCTCTTTCAACGAAGAATCCTCAGTTAGGAGTCCGGCTTGGTCAAGATCGGCACGGAGATTGGTTTCGAGTTCATCTAGATCGTCGCGGAATCGGTCAGGACGGTACTTCGGTGGCAGATACTCAATGATTGCTTGTTCGGCATGTCGTCCTTTGTCGCCGCCGTTTACGTGCCCTTCGTGGTTACACCATTCCTCGAATTTCTCAACGGACTTCTCTGGAACTTCCCGATTGAGCTGAGGACCACGACTCACTCCACCCACCCCCTAGATGATTTTGACCGAACACGGAACGAACCAGGCTGGTTCCTTTCTACTTCTCTCCAAAGAGAGGTAGTAGTAAGTAATCGATCTGGTTCTTTATAGAGAGAAGATGATACGGTATCAACGTAGAAAGACGAGCAGACTGCGCAGGTTGAGAACCTGGTTGCAGCGTAGAAGCTCTGACTCATCCAATCTGTCTTAGCGGTACACCTCCGCCTACTCTTCCTGGGTCTTTCTTCATCGAAAGCATTCGTTTGACTTGGTTTTCTTAATCCTGTCTTCGGTGATCGTCTGAACCGCCTAGCTCTCCTTGAACTATGCTTCATCTTGAAGGCGAGTTTGAACCCCCTCCTTTTAAGCGAAAACCCAAGAAGTATGTGCTAAAATCGACCCAAGAAGTCGTAAAAGGTTATGAGTGCCCGCGGACAATCACTCAATATGGAATACGATTCGAACAATATCGCGTCAAGGCAAGACAATGCTGTCGCCGTATTGCGGGAAGCAAACGAGGAAAAGTGGGTACAATTAGCTGAAGAAACTACACTCACTAAACGTCAAATCGCCATGTGGGAGCTTGCAATTGTATTCGATCAAAAGAATGCCCATATCGCGCGGGAATATGATGTTCGAGTAACGACAGTTGCTCGACACTGCGAACGCGTACGAGAAAAACAAAAAGAGGCAGAAGAGAAATTACAGCGGTTAAAAAACACGATTGAATACCTCAGTGAAACACCCTCATCTGATTCATGATATTCTGAATTAAATAGGACTCCTTCGACTGCTCAGTCATCCACCTGTACTTATCGATCCCAAAGGACACCAGAACAAGATGTGCGAACTGCCTATGAAAACCCTGCAGGTGAGTTTTCGCCTTGATCGCGTGCGGGTACGAACGCGATACCTCGCCGTTGTGGGGTGAGGAAGACAATGAACTCCGGGACTTGCTTGATGAGGAACGGCAGACCGTTGCTGACGTCATTAACCGAGGAAACTTCGTCGAGTTCTGCCCGTCGTGTTTCCCAGAACTTGCAGCATGGGCGGATGATTCCGAGGGGATACCCCGAGAAACATGAATCAGGGTTCGTTCGCCGAGGAGTTCTCGAGGATACGTGCTGGCTGCGACGCCAATGTTGATACCCCAACGTAGTTTCCCGACACGGCTCCTGCAGCGCGGTGTGAGATCCCGTCTGCAAGGCTGTGGCGGATGCACTCTGCGACGGCATTTTCCCCGTACTTGTCGACGGCTTCGCGTACTCCTTTCGCATGAGCCATCTGATATGGTCGTGCTGTGAGTCCGCAGGAAGTGCTGATAATCTGGTTTTGAAGGCTTGTGTTCCCTATTCTCGCTAAGCCTTTTCCCGCAAGAGCGGGTATTATAGAATAATGCAACTGAGTCCGTTTGAGTCACGAATCAACGAGGACAGCTGGCCGCACAAAGCGCCACTCTATGGAAGATGTGGGTTACGGGACCCTCGCGGTCGCTGTACATTCGAGGTGTTCCCCGCACGTCCTGGGGAAGATGTGAGCGGATATCAGGAGATTCCACGGGATGAGGAGCAGCATGACCCGGAATCAATTGGCTTCGATATCTCGAACGCGCAGTCTGGAACAGAGTATGTGTTGATAATAGATACGTACGGTCGACCGACTCTCAAGTGGTATTCACAGAAGCAGTTCAAGCAGCGGTTCGGATATGATCCCTTAGACCCGCCTCGTCCAAGAGGAATCCGTCCCGAGAAATGTAGACAGTTTGCTGAGGAACAAGTAAGAGGAAAAGTCGAATCGACGGTTCAGCTCGATACAGACAAAACAATATTACTGAAGCGAATCGCCGCTCTGTGGAACGGCGAAGTCGTCTGCGGAGTGCATCTCCTTGCGGACCAGTGCCCGAGCATCAGACAGATCGCGTCCGACTTGGACGAAGAATCTCTCAATCGCCTCTACTACAACACGGATCTTGGTCGAAATGTTATTAGTGCGTTCGATGATGCTGACTGGTTTAAGACCGCGAGTGGATTCTTAAAACCGACGAGTGTATTTCGCAAGCAAGCGTGGTATGATCTGAACGAGAAGGGTCGCTCACTGATTAATAACCGTAGTGAGTTTTCTACCCTCAAAGGAGATCCACGCGAAGGCCTCGTTCACAGAATTACGGTCGGGTTGGTAACACTCTTCGACAAACATCCCGGTTGGAAAGTATCTTCGTATTATAACTTAGACAACTACGTCATCGATGTCTTTGGAATAGACAGCGATGATCAAGCCAACGCGTACGAAATCCTCACTGAACATCACAACTGGAAGCTGTATCGGAAAACGTACCGGAAAATGGAGTCGCTGAACAAACGTGGAATCAAACCGATCGCAGTCTTTGATTCCCGAGAGACCGCTTATATGGTTTTCAACCACTGGCACAGAAAGGGGCTTGGAGAACTTCCAAACGGACCGTTCGAATCGGTGTATAGCGTAGAAAACGGGCGTAAGCAAATCAAGGAGGCATATCAGAGTGATAGTTTCGATTGGGCAGTAGCTGATTGGACGACAACCTGGAAAATCAAGCAGAAAGCGCTCGGGCCAGACGGCCCGGAGTTCACCCGAGATCAGATAGTATCGCTTGACTGGTAGGACGGTTTTCCGCAGCATTCACTTCTCATCCCTAAATGGGGTACAGTACACTAATTATACTGGTCCATTTTGAAGCGCTAATTTCACCGCTTACCGGTGTCTCACCCTCTTCCGGAGTTGATTTTCGCTCGGGAACGGAAACGCAGCCTGCTTCCTGTGACAAGATACAGATACATTAGTTTATGATGTTAATCGTTAGAAACCGCCAGACTACGACGGGGTATGGACTAATTGAATAATGTAATGATATATTTGAAGTTCAGAGATGGGAGTGGCGTGATTTCGAGTCGCTGACGATCAAGTTTCCACGTGGTATCAAACAGAATTATACTCCACTAATTGAAACACAGGATGAAAATCTCAAAATCGCAGTACCGCAAGCTAATTGAATATTGAAATGGTCTCCTCAAAACTAATGGACTGAAGTGGAGTAGTAGAACGTATCGATCTTAGTCTTCTCGGTAGCGATAGCCCCATCCTCGAAGTTCGTCAGCCAGCTCATCAACGTGATTCGCGCCGACACGAATGAGGGCTTCACGGATATCGGTCAGATACACATCAGTCCCAAGTTCCTGTTCAACAGCATGTTTGACATCGGATTCAAGATTCATCGTTTCGTCACGCAAGAAATATTGAACCATTTGCCGGTCAGTCTTGACTGTGTTCCGTCCGAAAATATACGGTAAATCCCCCTCATCAGTGTGATCTGCTGACTCGGATGCCACTGAACGAGTTGATGATGAGTGTCCGTCTGCCTCCGATTCAGGCTCCGAGTTGGCCTGTGTTGTCGTCTCTTGAGTGGTTACGTCACTAGTCTCCGGAGACTCCTCTTCGTTGTCGGAGTTGTCAGCAAATGGATCGCTTCCTGCCCCTGATTTCATGCCGTCCGTCATTGATCTCCTACCTCCTGGATATGAGCCGCAAGATCACGTATCTTGTCTAATGTTCCGACTTCGTAGTCTCTCCGTCGATTACGGTGGTATCCCACGTAGTAGAACGCCGTACATCGTCTGTCCCAGCAGCCTTCGAACAGCGATGACCGATCGCGTAACACGATCGGAGCATGGTAGCCGAGTTCTCGAATTTGTTCGAGGTACTGTTCTTGATTTGTTGTCTGCCCAACGCCGTTTGGAATGATCGCAAGCACACCGATATCGATCTCCAACGCGGTTTCAAGGTTCATGACCATGTCCTGAATTCCTTCTACTGACTGTATTCCTTTTCCCGTTGGTTCGACTGGCAAGACGAGCGAGCGCGTCGCTGACAAGGCGTTATATAGGTGTGGCCCTGCTGTTGCTGGCGGGTCAATGATGACGGTATCGTACTCGTCGGGGATGTTCGCATCCGCAAGAACTTGTTGGAGACGGTTGTTCGTATCGAATGATTCCCCCAAATTCTCAGCCATCTCTTCGGCCTTCGTTAAGAGCTTCGGCAGGCTTTCAAGCATATTGTGCGAGGGAACGATATCGAAGTCAAACGGAGTCTCGTGAATGAGATCGGTGAAGTTACCTTTCGGCCGATCAATAAGATGGCGAGCGATATTGTCGGCTTCTCCGTCGTCACGAGGGGCAGTGATTCCTAGTAAGTACGTCAGAGATCCTTGTTGTGGGTCTAAGTCTACAACCAGTACGTCGCGTCCTTGCTGGGCGTGAGCGTCAGCAAGATTTGCGGTGAGTGTGCTTTTCCCAACGCCTCCGGCCTCAGAGTATGTCGTGTACGTGAGCATGTATACACATTAGTTATGCTTACGTAAAAGGATAATTAGACTAATTAGTTAGACTAACTAGTTATACTAGATCGTTATACAGATCCGACAGCTCATTTTGGAAACTGCGATTTCTAAGATCGTGGTTTCTCTACCGAGTCAGTACCTACGGGAAGTCAGAGCAAAGATTGAAAGACAATAATACTCGCTATAGAACACCCAAAAGCCGGTATTCGATTCTGAGATCCATACTGGTCGGAACTTTGTAAGCACAACGTTTCACATCTACCTTCATTTTCCGAGATTGTTGGATCTAATCCGAAAAGCATCACCTCGCATAACAACGAATTCCTCGTAATCAGGATACGGTGTCCCCCTCAGAAGAAATTCCCACGTCGAAACCACGGTATCTTGCATTGATCTGGTTCCAATACACCATTGTTCAGCCCCCGTCGCTATTACTCTCAATGGTTCTATTGAATCCACCAACGGCGACGGGATGAGTTGCCAGAACGATTGAGTTGAAGCGGAAGAGGAACCTTTGTGCAGAAGACTCTCTTCCGCTTCGTCGAACAAGCCGTCTCGATAGCACGAAGACTTACCGATGCTGCGGTAATGCAGATCAGTCATCCTGCCGGCTGTACGCACGCTGTCTTGCACTTTCTCCGGCTTCAGGTCCTCCACGACGCAATTCGGCCTGATACCGCCTAGGACGCCATTGTAACCGCTGTCAACCGAGGTGGCGATACGGATACGATGGGGGCCGTCGCTGGCGCTTGTTTTGGCGCAAACGAACTCCCCAAACGGTGGTTGAACGCGATCGATGAGGAGACCGAACTCTGTCAGCTCGCGGGTGATCTACTCGACATCGGAGCCAACTGATGTTCATCCTTGCGTTCGATCGTAACTGAACGGTTGACCTGAACCTATGCCTAAACGATACGCGGTGCTCCTCAACTAGGTCAAACATGAAGTATGGGCGATCAGGGCCAAGAACTCAGACTAATTCATACAACTGCTGCACGGTTGTGAGTGAATTCGACCACCACTTATTTATGTGCTATCGCCGTTCGATTATCCGGATTCCCAGAGGGAGGCGACTCGCGTGAAACAACTGCATGGGTTCACGAAATATCGTGACTCGAAATCGGCCGATGAAAATCACTATTCGGCTGGTAGAAGCGCTGAGGATTCGGAAAACGACGAAGTTACAGACCGTACGTAGTTCGTATGGGTTGGGGCAGATTTGAACTGCCGACTTCCTCCGTGTGAAGGAGGTATCATAACCGGACTAGATCACCAACCCGTAATCGTCGGTATCCGGCGGTGGAACTTAAGACTTCCTTTCGAAAATCGACGGTCCTACCGCTGTTCCCGGTAGGTTTCGATCCTCTCACGAGCCTTTCCGAGCGCCTCTCGAGTCTCACCCTCCGCTCGCTCCTCGAGGTCTCTGACGTCCTCGAGGACGGCCTCGACGCGGCTCGGTTCCGGCTCCTCGTCTTCCCAGCCTGCCCACTCGCGGACCCGTTCTTCTGCGGGTTCGAGGGTCTCCTCGACTCCGAGTTTGGTGTGTTCGCCGGCGCGTTTCAGGTAGTATCGTGCGTCTTCGAAGTGTTTGCTCATGGGCTCTCTATCCGGTGATAGGGGCCTCGAGAATAAAGTCTTTTCGCGAACAACAGAATTTCTCGGGTGAACTTTCACCGTCGAGTGAGGTTTCGATCGGGGTTTTCCACGCCTCCCTACGCGTTCGACGTTTGGGAACGTTTAAGCCGAGCGGTCGTCTCCGTAGATGGGTGTTCGACCGACATCCAGTCACGACGCCGTTTCCCGTCGGTTCGGTCAACGTCTATCTCGTCGGCAGGACGGTCGTCGATCCCGGCCCGAAAACCGAAACCGCGTGGGAGAGCCTCGAGTCGGCCCTCGAGGAACGCGGTCTCGAGCCTGCGGACGTCACACAGGTGCTGATCACGCATCCACACCCCGACCACTGTGGGCTCGCGGGGCGACTCCGTGAGGCGGGCGCGAGTGTCCGCGCTAGTCCCGAAACCGCCGGGATCCTGGCGGATTTCGGGGGCCGACTCGAGTACGAGCGGTCGTATTTCGAGGAGTCGTTTCGCCGCCACGGGATGCCCGAATCGGCGGTGGAGGCGACCCTCGAGGCCTCGAGGTACATCGAGGGGTTCGTCGAGGACTGCCGGGTCGACCGCGAACTGACGGGAGGCGACGAGGTCACGGTCGGGGAGGCGACGCTCTCGATCGGGACGCTCGCCGGCCACGCACCCGGGGAGCTGTGGTTTGGCTACGAAGCGGGTGGGTCCCGGGTCGGAGTCGTCGGCGATCACGTCCTCGGGGAGGTCACGCCGAACCCACTCCTGGAACCGCCTCGAGAGCCCGGCGGCGAGCGTCCGCGAGTCCTCCCGGCGTTCAACGACTCCCTCGAGTCCCTGCGAGAGCAGGGATTCGATCAGTTGCTCCCAGGTCACGGCGAACCGATCGATCACCCGGAGAGGCGGATCACGGACGTACTCGCGGCTCACGAACGGCGGACCGAGACCGTCCTCGAGGGCCTCAGGGAGGCGACGACGGCTTACGAGGTGATGGTCGACCTGTTCGGCGAGTTGCCACCGGGAGAACTCTACCCGGGGATGAGCGAGGCGATCGGTCACTTAGACGTCCTCGAGTGTCGCGACCAGGCCCGACGACGCGAGGAAAGCGAGCGGATTAGGTACGAGCGCGTCTGAACAACCGTCAACTGTGAACGACCTCCAGCCTGTCGCGCTCGGCGACGCCGCCGACGTCGTCGTCGAGGGCGGACGTGTCTTCTGTTCGAACCGTGGGACGTTCCTCGAACGGGATATCGCGATCGTCGGCGATCGAATCGCGACGATCCTCGAGGACGGGGACGACGCCGTCGGTCCCGAGACGACCGTCGTCTCCGCCGCCGGGCGGACCGTCATCCCGGGGTTGATCGACGCACACACCCACGCGGACCTGTACGCGACGACCGAGCAACTCTGTCCGTCCGTACTCGCGACGGGGACGACCTCGGTCGTCACCGAACTCTCCGGGTTCGGGACGACTCTCGGTTCGAGGGGCACCGAGGCGTACCTCGAGGCCACCGCGGACCTCCCGCTTTCGGTGTACCCGACGGTCGCCCCCCAACCCCTCGTCGATACCTTCGAGCCCCGGCGGGCCGACGAGGATGAACTCGAGGCGCTCGCGGACCTGTTCGACCACGAGCGGATCGTCGGCGTGGGTGAGATCGACTGGATTCACGTCGTCGGCCAGGAGTCGCCGGTCGAGGGGCTCTACGAGCGCGCTCGCGAGGCGGGCGTCCGGATCGTCGGCCACGGCGCGGGTTGTCGCGGGGAGAACCTGCGGGCGTTCGCGACCGTCGTCGACAACGACCACGAACCGATCTCCCCGGCGGAAGCGCTCGACCGGGCCGAACAGGGGCTACAGGTCGTCGCCCGGTGTGGCTCGATCCGGGACGACCTCTCGGCGGTCGCGGACCCGCTCGCGGCGGGTGAGATAGCGCCCGGGAACGTCTCGCTGTCGACCGACGGCGTCTGGCCGACCGCGCTCCGTGACGGCTTCGGGATGGCCGAACTCCTCCGACGGACGATCGAGGCCGGGGTCGATCCGGCAGCCGCCGTCGACGCCGCCTCTCGAACCACCGCCGAACACTTCGGCCTCGAGGGCCGGGGCGTGATCGCTCCGGGCGCGTACGCCGACCTGGTGGTCGTCTCCGACCTCGAGTCCGTTGCCGTCGAGACGGTGCTCGCAGACGGCGAGGTCGTCGTCGAGGACGGTACCCCGACGATCGATCCGCCGACAGTTTCCTACCCCGAGTTCGTCTTCGACACGATCGACGTCTCGACCGACCCCGAGCGCTTTACGCTCCCACAGTCGGTCACAGCCGACGGCGAGGTCCGGGCGATGGACGTCGGCCAGGGACTGCTCACCCTCGAGACGACGGTCGAACCCGGCCTCGAGGGCGACCGATACGTTCCCGACCCCGACGGCGACGTTCTCACGGCGACGGTGATCGACCGCGATCCGGACACGCCCGACCGCGGGTTCACCGGCTTCCTGACGGGGTACGGCCTCGAGGCGGGTGCCGCCGCAACGACGAACACCTGGGAAGTGCCGGGGCTCGTGACGATCGCGGCAGACCCCGACGACGCCGCCCTGGCTGCCGAGCGCGTCGTCGACAACGGCGGCGGCTGGGCGATCGCCCGGGGCGGGGAGGTACTCACGGAACTGCCGATGCCCGTCGCCGCCTTCGCGGCCCGGGAGTCGGTCCCGTCGGTGGCGGCGGGGTTCGAGGACCTCGAGGCCACCCTGCGTGACCTCGGCGTCTCCGTCGAACGACCGCTGTTAACTGCCCAGACGCTCACGTTCCCGGGCGTCCCTGCGCTAAAACTCGCCGTTACGGGCTACGCCGACGTGTTAGGGCGGGAGATCGTCGGCCTCGAGGTCGAGAGGACCTGACTACGCGCCCTCGAGGATCGGTTCGGTCAGGTAGCCGACTGGATCGAGGACGATACTGTTACTCGGGTTGTCGGACGCGAACGATCCCGTCGGAGGTGACGCCGACGACGATGTCGGTGACGACCTGGCGACCGTCGACCGCGCCACCGGCGGCGTCACTGATGATCTTCATCAGGTCGGGTGCGCTCTGGGTCACCTTCACACCTTCCTCGTCACAGGCGTCGTAGACGTCCTGTGGGACGTTGTACAGGTCAGTTCCCTGAGGGATGTGCACCCGGACCGGTGCACGGAGCGCCTCGGCGAACGCGACCGTCTCGCGTGCTTTCTCTAGGTTGTCCCGGGCACTGCCCTCGATCGAGGAGACGTTCGCCCGCGACGTCCCGAGGTTCTCCGCGATCTCGGCCTGGGAGATCCCACGTTCTCTGAGCGCAAGCACCTGTGCTTGCCGGCGCGTGAGGACGCTCGTCTCCGAATCGAAGCCGATCCCCTCCAGGACGTCGTCGATTTCGTCGATCACGGCGATCGTCCCCCGACTGCTCGCTGGTACATAGCTACCAGTACGTGACGGCGGACCCAAAGCTTCCACGGTCGCGGCGGTCGACTCCCGCCGGATGCAGCGGCGTCGAACGCACACGACGGCTCGATCGATGACACCCGAGTCACAGGAACTCCCTGACTTCCGAATACCACATATCGTGGTAGTCGACGTGGCCGACCCGCCGGGCGATGGCGACCGCCAGAACGTGCCAGCACAGATCGGTGGGGTCGTCCGGATCGAGGTTGTACTCGTAGTCCTTGCAGGTACAGGCCCGTCCCTCGACGACGTACTCGTCCTCGTAGCCGACGACGACGGTGAAATCCCGGTAGACCTTCACCCGCCCCTCGGCGACGGCCTCGATCGCTTTCGCGCCGCGGTCGCCGTGGATCCCCGTGATCGTCTCGACGATCTCCGGCGTGAGCTCTCCGCGCTCCTCGAGTCTCGCCTCCCATCGTTCGACCGGGTTCGCCTCGGACACGTCCGGAGGTGCGTCCCGAATTGTAAAATCGGTTCGGTTGTCTCTCCGCGACGGACCACGTCGTTTAACGCCGTCGCCTCCTGACCGACAGTATGCGCGTTACGGAGGGTGGCGTCGACCTCGAGGTGCCCGGCGAATCCACGGAGGGCATCGAGGAGTCGGTCTTTTACAACCCACGCCAGGAGCTGAACCGGGATCTGACGATCGCGACCCTTCGGGCCTACCGTGAGCGCGAGCCACGCGCCGAGAGCTATCTGGACGCGAT
>LKNC01000046.1 GCA_001564255.1 Natrialbaceae archaeon Tc-Br11_E2g1 | reverse complement strand
GGTGGGAACGGCTTTGCGGCCGCACAGGTCCACGAACACGTCCCGCCCGAGGCTTCCGCGTTCGATCCGGAGAACGTCGTCGTTTTCGCTGTCGGACCGATGAACGCGACCGCGTTTCAGAGTACGAGTCGCGGCGTCGTCGGGTTCATCAGTCCGATGACCGATGGCTTTTTCGACAGCACGTTCGGCGGAACGTTTCCGCGAGCCCAGAAGACAACGGGTTTCGAGGCGATCGTCCTACACGGCACAGCGGCGAAGCCGTCTTACGTCCACGTCACCGAAAACGGAGCGACGGTCGTCCCCGCACCGGATCTCGAAGGGAAAGGCACCTACGAGACGTGTGAAGCGATCAGAGAACGCGAGGAGGGAGACGACGTCCACGTCATCGCCACGGGCCCAGCCGGCGAAAACCTGGTCAGGTACGCGTGTCTGTTACACAAGGGTCGCGACAGGGAAGGGGTCGCCGGTCGGGGCGGTAGCGGCGCCGTCCTCGGATCGAAGAACGTCAAAGCCGTGGCCGTCAGCGAGGGCTCGTTCGAGCCGGAGGTGGCCGACGAGGCGGAGCTCAGACAGCTCGCAGTCGGGCGAATGAAGCCACTCCTCGAGGAGACGGAGATGCTACAGGAGTACGGCACGAGCGGGCTCGTCAACCCGGTCAACCGGATGGGAAAGCTTGGCCAACGCAACAACCAGTCAGAGCAAGCCGATCCGGAGGCGGCAGAACGGATCAGCGGTGAAACCCTGAAAACGGAGTACGTTACCGAGGACACGACCTGCGCGAACTGCGCGGTCCGGTGTGGGAAACACGTTACGGTCGAATCAGAGGGGATCACGGAAGCGAAGATCCCCGAGTTCGAGAGCCTCTTCGGAACGGCGACGATGCAGGAGGTCTACGACATCAAGCGAGTGATGAAAGCGAACGACCTCTGTGACCGCCTCGGGATGGACACGATCAGCTGGGGGGTTACAGTCGCGTTCGCACGCGAGTGTTACGACCAGGGACTCATCGAAGCCGACGCGTCCCCGCATCTCGAGTTCGGGGACGCGGACGGGCTGGTAGAACTCGCCCAGCAGTCGGCCCACAGGGAGGGAGTCGGTGACTTACTTGCTGAAGGATCGTTCGAAATCGCACGACAGCTCGGAGACGGTGCTCACCGATACCTCCACGGTGTGAAAGGATTGGAGTTCGCAGCGCACTCCCCCCGCGGACTAAAGGGGATGAGTATCGGCTATGCCACCTCGACTCGTGGTGGATCACACCACGACACGCGTCCAACGCCACAGTACGACGGAAACCACGCCGAAACGACGGACGGGACAGCAGTCTTCGCTGCCCGATCGCAAAACTTCACCACGCTCGGAGACTCGTTGACCCAGTGTCGGTTCGTCAGTGAAGGCGGGTGGGGGAAAGAGATCAACGACCGGTACCGGGCAGCGATCGCTGCGGCAACTGGCTGGGACCTGACGGTCGCTGACGTCGAGGCGATCGGCGAACGGATCTACACCCTCGAGCGCCAGATCAACGTCGAGCGTGGCGTCGCCGATCGCGAATCCGATACGCTCCCACATCGTGTGATGAACGAGCCTATTCCCGACGGTCCAGCCGAAGGGATGTACTGCCCGCCCGAAGAACTCGACGCTATGCTCGAGACGTACTACGAGTACCGGGGATGGGACGAAACCGGTCGGCCGACACCGACCGCTCTCGACCGGCTTGGACTACGTGAGTTCGTGAGCTGAGATGGATATCGCTATCCGGCTCTTTGCAATGTTTCGGGACCGAGTCGGTCGACGATCGCTGTCGGTAGCGTTCGAACCGGGAGTACAGCCGACGGCCATCGACGTACTGACCCGTCTGGAGAGGGACTACCCCAGGCTCGACGGACTCACGACCGGGGATGGAGAGATTACTGCCACAGTAACGGTCCTGTACAACGGTCGACTCGTCGACCGGAACGCCCCGGCCGACGTCGTTCTGGAGGACGGAGACGAGTTGGCCCTCTCACCGCCGTTGACCGGTGGATAGACCGCTACGACGGGTTGACGACTACGCGTCCATCGCGTCGTCCGCGATCTCGAGGGCGATGTCGAGGGCGTCGATCGCCTCGTCGACGTGGGTTTCATCGATACCAAGCGGCGGGGTCAGGACGATCGTATTCATCGAGGTGAACACGTAGACGCCCTCCTCACCGGCGCGTTCGGCGACTTCATCCAGTACCGTCGTTCGACTCGTGACTTTGTCGACACGTCGTTCGAACGGGACACGCTCGTCCGGATCCTGAGTCAGCTCTATGCCCTGGTGGAGGCCGATTCCGCGACGTTCCCCGACGCTCGGATGGCGGGCGGCGAGTGATTCGAGTTCTTCGCGCAGGTATTCGCCCATCTCGCGGGCGTTGTCTATGAGGCCCTCCTGTTCGTAGGTTTCGATGGCCGCAACGCCAGCGGCACAGGCGATGGGATGGCCCGCGAACGTGTGACCGTGGTTCAATAGCTCGTCTTCGAAGTGTTCGGCGATCTCCGCGGTCACGGTCGTCGCCGCGAGTGGCTGGTACGATCCAGTCAGTCCTTTGGCCATCGTGATGATGTCCGGTTCGACCTCGAGCAGTTCGGAGGCGAACCACTCACCGGTTCGGCCAAAGCCGGTCATCACTTCGTCACAGATCAACAACGCCCCGTGGTCGTGGGCGATCTCCTGGAGCCGGGGCATGTACTCCGTCGGCGGGACCAGGACGCCGTTGGACCCCACTAGCGGTTCGACGAGGACGGCGGCGACCGTCCCACCCTCGAGTGCGAGCATCTCGTCGATGTACTCGAGGCTCTCCATGGGGTCCAGTGTCGATCCGTAGGCGTACGGGTCCGGTGCTTTGACCATTCCGGGGACGTCCGGCTGGGTCGCGGAGTCCTCGACGGTTCGTCGGGGGTCCCCCGATGCGCTGAGCGACGCCGCCGTTGCACCGTGGTAGGACCGGTACCGGGTCAGAATTTTCTCTTTCCCGGTGTACGACCGGGCGATTTTCATCGCGGCTTCGTTGGCCTCTGTACCGCTGGTCGAGAAGAACGTCTTCTCGAGGGAACCCGGTGTGAGATCGGCGATTTTCGCTCCGAGTTTCGCCCGTGGTTCAGTGGTATAGGAAGGGCTGATGTAGGGAACGCTTTTGGCCTGTTGTGCGATCGCATCCGCAACCGCCTCGTTGTCGTATCCGAGGTTCGTACAGACGAGTTGACTGCTGAAGTCGAGAAACGACGTCCCGTCAGCCGTGGTGAATCGGAAGCCATCGGCGTCGACCACGTGAGTCGGATCGAAGTCACGCTGGTGTCGCCACGTTCCGAATACGTGTTCTCTGTCCAATGTCTCTATATCGTCCGTCTGTAGTTGGCTGTCGGACATAGTTCGTAGTTCGCCCCTGCACACATAAATCTTCCCAACCTACGGGTTATTTGTTGTATGTTCGTCTACCATCGCCGTAGTATCGGGGCCAACAGAGAAGGGGAACCGCTCCCCGGTAGGTAAAGAAGAAATTATTCCACCGGCCGACGGTCTGTGGACGCATCGGCTACGGTCGTGTGAACCATCTTGGGCCAAAACCGGCTTCCCAGCACGTCTCGGTTCTCCCACGAACGTGTAGGCTGGGGCCGACAGTGTCAGGAGGCGGCCCGTTCGACGAGCTGTTCCAGCGACAGTTTGATACTCACCGCGTACTGTGCGATGAACAAGCTTGCGGCGACGGCGACACAGATCACCGAAACTGTGAGATTCGGGTACACCATCGCTATCAGCCCCAGCCCGACGTACGTTCCTCGACTGGCCACGTCGAACGGTCGGCTATCACGCCAGGGGGTCGGGTAGTTCACACCGTGGGTGACGCTGATCGCGCCAGCCGTGACGAGTCCGGTGAGCGCCAGGGTCTCGAGTCCGAACCCGCCAGTGACGAGTACGGGATTGAATACGATGACGACCGGGAGAACGAACAACACGATCGAGATACGGATCGCGGTCAGGCACGTTTGCCAGAAGTTCGCATTGGCGATCCCGCTGGTCACGATAGCGGCCGTCGCGATCGGTGGCGTGATAAACGACAGCAGCGCCGAGTAGAAGACGAAGTAGTGTGCCGCCAACTCGGGAAGGAAAAACGCCTCGACGAACGTCGGTGCCACGAGAATCGCGACGATAGTGTACGCGGCTGACGATGGCATCCCCATCCCGAGCAGGATGCAGATTCCGATCGAAATCACGGCGGCGAAGAGTAACGAACCACCGGTGAGATCCATCAGCGCCAGAGTGAGTGCGTTGGGGAGTCCCGTCGCACCGAGGACGTCGACGATCGCGTTGATCAATGCGATGATGATGGCGATAGGTGCGAGGATGATCGCGCCGTACCGGAACCCTTCGAGGGTCTGTGCCCCAACCGATCTGACGGCAGCGGTAACGTCGTTGCTCCGGCGTTCATACAGTGTCTCGAGGAGCGGGAACCCGATCCCGGTCACCAGCTGGGCGACCACCGTCGCCATCGCTGCCGTCGTCACTGTCCAGTGGACGACCCCGAGCGTGTAGACGAGTACTGCGAAGGGCAGAAGAAACTTCAACGTATCAACAGCCAGCCATCTGCCCGAGCGCATCTCCGTCTCGTCGACGTCGATCTGCGGCTCGAGTCCGCCGGGGGCACTACGCAGGGTCACGTAGTGGACGCCGATCGCGACGGTGACCACGAAGATTATCGCGGGTGCGATGCCGGCAACCACGACGTCGAAGTACGTGATTCCGAGCAGGGAAGCCATGATGAACGCCGCAGCCCCCATTACGGGTGGGAGAACCTGCCCGCCGGAGGAGGCGGTTGCCTCGACAGCAGCCGCAGCGTCCTTGCGCATCCCGCTGTTTTTCATCATCGGGATCGTCACCGACCCGGTCATCGCGGAGTTCGCCGAGGGCGAGCCGTTGATCGACCCGACGATCATACTCGCGACGACGGCGAACTGGGCGACACCCGAGCGGAGTCTGGTCGCTGCCAGCCTCACGAACCGCAAGATGAGGTCGAACGCGCCGTACGCCTGTACGAGGCCGGTGTACAGTAAGAACAGCGCAACCCAGGAGGCGATAATCTGGGTGATCGACCCGTAGAAGCCCCGAACGTTGAGTACCCAGATGTTCACCATCCGACCGCCCGAGAGGCCGCTGTGTGCGAACACTCCCTGGAGATGCTGGCCGCCCAGACCGTAGGCGACAGTGAACCCGGCAACGACGATGAACGCGAGTCCGAACGATCGGTATGCGAGGTAAACCACGACAGCGATAAGTGCGAGCGCGAGGGCGTACTCATACCAGAAGTAGACACCCGGGCGGTGATAGTAAAGGTCCCAAAAGAAAACCGCCACGTAGGCACTCGAGACGACCGTTACAGTCCCGATTACGGCCAGCCAGACGAGTTCGGTTCGTCTTCCGCTCGCGAGGGCCTTCGTCGCCAGGTTCAGCGTGTAAATGACGATACTCCCCCCGACGAACACGACTGCGTACCGTGCCTGTGGGATCCAGTACGTGTAGGCATAATGAATTATAAACGCCCAGTAGGCGATCGTGACGAGCGTCAGTAGGAGCGTCAAACTCGTCTTTGTATCTTCAGTCTGAAACGCGCCTCCGGCATCTGTCGACATAGTTTAATGAGTACGGTAGGTGTTGTGTTTCTGTTCCGGCGCTCCGTTTATCTACTGAGGGTCGACGCCGTGATCGTCGTAGAACTCCGCGGCACCGGGGTGGAGGTCGATCTGCTCCGGAACGACCTCGGCCATAGTCTCGATGTCCGAGTGATCCATAAACACGTCACCGGCCTCCCGGATGACGTCACTGTGTTCGTGTGAGACCCGACAGACTTCGTAAACGACGTCGTCCGGAACGTCCTCGCTGAACAGGGTCACGAACGGCTCGATGAAGCCCTCGATCTCCGAAGACTCGATGTCCTGGTCCCAGGCGTAGGGTTCGAACTCGGTCATCTCTGTGCCTTCGGTGTTTTCGATCCCCTCGAGGTAGGTGTCCGTGGGCTCAACCATGTAGACGTCCGACCGAGCGTCGACTTCGGTCAACCAGCCGGGAAGCGCCTCGCCGTTGACCCCGTAGGCCATGACTGCATCGACCCGCCCTTCCTCGATCGCACCGGCGACGTCACCGGCTTCCATGTCGACGTTCTTCTCGAGCAGGTCATCGAGTATACCCGCGTTTTCGTGTACCTCCTCGACGAGGTGACGCTGGCCCCACGCCGGCGGAAGCATGAACACACCGATATCGTCGTCTTCGACTATATCATCGAAGGTCTCGAGGCCGCTGCCGTCGACGGCGATCCAGTAGTGTTCGTAGACAGACTGGGTCAACCCGACCAGTGCCGTGTTTTCGACCGGTTCGTCTTCGAACGGGCCTTCGTCGTTGTGGGCGTTCAGCTCTTGGGTGAGACCGCCGTTGTGCCCGTCGAACTCGTCTTCGTCGAACAACTGAATGCTTTCGGTGTGGCCGCCCGTCTCCTCGATACGGAGCTGGATCTCGTCGGATTCCTGGTCTATTGCGCGCTGTAGTTGCGTCATCGCCTCGTTGGTCGCCGTCCCGGACGGTGGTGCCCCCATGTTCAGGGTCTGTAGGTCATCGTCGCCACCGAGACATCCCGCGACTCCGGCGATAGCTGCGGACGCTGCCGCCCCAATGAATGTACGTCGTTCCATCGTTACAACCCCTGATTCAAACAGACACCTAATAAACCCTTGCAAAGGTGCCAGGGTTGCACTAGCAGTGTTTTTTCGTCCACACAAATCACATTCTGGCCCCCTATTTCCGACAAGTATATCATTTATGTCTGCTATGCGGAGAAGGATTCACCGAATGTCTTACTGACGCGCGATCAGATCGAAAAGCGACCCGCGAGTTTACGGCCCATCACGGATGCCACAATGACGACCGATCCCCGTCGAATTGAGCGTCGGACAGACCACGACGGTGCCCGCAGGACAGTATACCGGCTTTCGCGCCGGGGTCTCCGTCGCGTATCCCACCGGCGGAGACCGGTGTCCGTGAGGATTCATACTATCGGGCATACGGACGGACACCACTCCCGAGAGAGGACGGGCCGACACGCGCTGTACGGCCAGTTCTGACACACACCGGTTCACAGGTCCATGACCGACAGCATCAGTTCTATCTACTCGGGTTGAGTTACGGCCCTTCCTCCCAGTAGAGTTACACCGAAGCACCGACCGCACACTCCACGCGTGTGGTCGAAGTCCGGGTTTTGGAGAACAAATATTTTCTCCGAAAGGATGATATAGCCCATAGCACTACAGTTGTGCGAGTTCAAACCAAAGATGGAGTCTACTGTTCGGTTTATTGGCAAGATTATCGAGCGCTACCGGAACGTCGTTCTCGTGTGTGGGGCGTTAGTTGCCGGCCTTGTGGTTCCACAGTTCAGCACCTACCTCGAGTCGGCGATCACTCCGCTGGTCGTGTTCCTCGTGTTCACCTCCGTGGTCGGACTCCGCCCCGCTCAGATCAGCGTCTCGTCGTACTTCTCCTTGATCGTGATATCGCTCGGAATATCTTACGTCGTGCTCCCGGTGGGTGGGATGCAGGTTGCAAACACGGTCCTCACTGACGGTGCTGCTCTTGGCTTCGCGATCGCACTGTCGGTACCGACGACGACCGGAAGCGCTATTATCTGGACGCGGCTCTCACAGGGCGACGTCCAGTTGGCGACGACGATTTCGATCGTTTCACTCCTCCTTGCTCCCCTCTTCACCCCTGTCGTTCTTTCACAGCTCGTGGGCTCACAGGTGACCGTTCCGGTCTTTCCTATCCTCACCGAACTCGTAATCATCGTCGGTGGGGGTGTGCTCCTCGCAGTCTTGGTCCCTTCGAGGGTCGTGCACCCACGACTGATAGACAGTGGTGCGACGGCGGCGATTCTCGTGCTTATCTATACGAGCGTCGCGGGTGCGGAGTCGGGTATGTTCACTGGGTGGGAACTGTTGGCGATCGCCGCCGTCTCGTTCGGGTTGTTGGGGTTCGGGCTCGTCGTCTCGGTGTTCTGTAAACGCGGATTGAATCTGGGTCGAAATACGGCGATCCCCCTTCTGTTCACCATGAACTTGAAAAACCTCGGAATCGCGTTGCTCATCGCGCAGGCTTACGCCAGTCCACTCGTCACCCTCTCGATCATTACCCACTACGTTATTCAACAGGTGTCTAGTGCGTTGCTGACCGATCGTGTTCTGTGACTGCACACCATCACACCGGGCGTGAACGATTCGAAGGCTGGCCCGTCGACGTTGGGTGGTTGTGCCAGTGGAACTCGGTGGAAAGTGGCGTAGGGAGTGTCATATATAAAATCCAGCCACACTGGAGGGGCGTTATACAGTTGGAAAGTTACCATTACACCCGAACAGTGACAGCAGCCGCCTCTACCGAAACGGTTCGGCTTCTCGTCCCTCGAGCAGCGCGAACATCGCCTCGACAGTCGACCGAGTTTGGGTGACCCGAACTGCTACTGTCCACCGGATCTGTTTGGCGATTTCTTATGCCAGGCACTTCAGCAGTCGGGGTATTGGACGCTGGGGGTGCACGCGCGTTCGGGCATCTATATAAAATCCAGTCTAGTCGAACGTGTGATTGTCCCAGGTTCGTTTATATAGCTGCCCGACGATTACAAAGTACGATCCGTTATACTTAATCGTGATGATTTGATAGTAACACCGGAATCGGCAGGGGGTGAGCGCGATGGCGGGAATCCGGCCGGTTTCGCCGAACGACGAACGTCTATTTCAGTCTCGGAAGACGACTACCGATACTACAAACATCCACTCACGTGTGCAATTTCTGGCCTCATATCACCTTCACCAGGGTAAACACCCTTTGTGGTCTGCCACTTTGAAAAGGGGATACAGAGCGACCTAAAAGGTTATTGCTTCAACCACGGTTTGCCCTCTGCGTTCGTAGGGCCCGGAGTATGGTACTCGGGATGGCTGGCAACTCGGTTTCAAGCATCCACTAGTACTGGATGTTGAGTTCGATTTCTTCAGCAGTTCCCAGCAACAGGTTTACCATCATGTCGTGATGGTCCCCACTGCTGATTCTGTGTGCCGGTCCACCGACGCTCAGGCCGCCGATGGGGCGATCGAGCGGATCCAGAACCGGGACGCCGATCGCTCGGTGTTTCAAGATTCGCTCCTCGTCGTTGACAGCGTAACCCTGTTCACGAACCGTTGCTAATTCCTCGAAGAGGGTATCCCGATCGGTGATGGTATGAGGGGTACACGACTCCAGACCGTGGCGATCTACGATCTCATCGACGCGGCCGTCTGAGTAGTGTGCCAGGATCGCTTTTCCCGCTGCAGTCGCATGAGGAGCAACGAACTCGCCCGGACGGACGTCGGTCTGTACAGCCCCTTCGTTAGCCACCTCGGTAAAAAGGTACACAGCTTGACCGTCCTGCTCGGACATGAACTGCGCACGTTCACCGGTTTCGCGAGCCAACACCCTGACTTTCGGCTCGATGAGCGAATAGATGTCGTCGTCGTACAGCAGACTCCCACTGTAGTATAGGGATTTCAGTCCAATGATGTACACGTCCCCATCGCTGTAAACCAGGCCGTGGTCCTCGAGTGCGCTCAGGTGGCTGTGCACCGTGCTATTTGGTATATCGAGTCGTTCGCTCAACTCAGCTATCCGTGCGCCGTTGGTCTGGACCAGGGCATCCAGAATCCGTACGGTTTTTTCGAGTGATTTCATGATGGTCCTTCGGCGTGGTTACTTATAAAATCCACTGGTACGGGAGACAGTATCGTCGCTGTGAGCCGTGCTACTACGGTGGTGTTCGGGTACTTCACGGAAAGCGGGGTCTGACGTTCCCTGATGGGATCGGCCCCCGACTCGAGCGTCTGTACCGGGTATGGCGTACATCGATTACAAGCTTATGCCCGTAATACGACGGGCGTATCGCAAGAGTCTTACCCGTTGGACTGACGGTTTTATCTGACACGACGGTTACAACAGCTGTCGCTGTGGTTCGTTTCTAGCTCTCCGAAGTGACGTGGCGACTGTGTGGTCTCTCGAGACAAGAAATCTTTTGTGAGCTGGTCCGGATAAAAACGGTAGGGGACACCCGTGGACAAGGTTCAATTATCACTATGTTGAATCGCAGACTGGCAGGTGATATCGTGGAAGCCGCTACCGGGGTGATACGCCCCCGCCGATCGGCCCGGAAAACCCGAGCGATGCCAGGAGAACACGCACGTACTCGAGGTCGAACTCGGTGCTGTGTACCGCCCGTGTTCTCTCCGTACAGCCGTCACATTGTCCCCAACCGAACAGGTCGAGAACCGTCCGAACTGGACAAGTCGCCGACCGTCGTCCAGGGGACGAACTCTCCGACCGTCCGGAAAACATATACGATAAATGATAATCCAAACTATCACCACCAGGTGAGAGTCCAAACCCTTTTAGGTTTCAGTAGATATCTAGTTTGCTTCGTCGAGAACGCGCTTGATCCCCTCGAGTTCCCGGTTTGTCCAGTAGTATCAGTCGCCGAGTTCGAGGCGGTTTTTGGTGTTCTCGAGTGTCGTTCGCTGTTCGCGTTCGTTGTACCGTCTGACGAACGGCTCGGCGACCCGCGAGAGGACGGCGCCCGGAAGCTCGTAGTGGGCGGTGTAGGTCAGACGCGTCCCGTCGTCGGTCGGCTCGAGTTCGAGGTCGATCTCGCCCTCGAGGCGTCCGTGCATGTCGAAGGTTATCCGCTCGTTCGGTTCGGCGACCGTCTGGACCAGTTCGCCGTCGAGGCCGACGCCCGCCATCTCGTAGGTGAACGTCAGTTCTTTCCCGCCGTTCTCGAGGGGTTCGACGTCACGGACGTCCGAGAGGCTCGGCGTCACCTCGGCGTGGTTGTGCGGGTCGTCGAGGTACTCGTAGACGCGTTCGACGCCGGCGTCGATCTCGATCGAGTCACTGACGGTAACCATGGTTTCCAATCCGGCTGCGAGAATAAAAAAACCCTGTGCCTGCCCAGTCAGGATCGATCGGGTGTCGGCGGCCTCGTGTGTGAGCCAGTGAGGCCACCCTCCGAGACGACCGCCCCGTCGTCCGACTGGTGACAGTCGAGATGGAATCCGGCAGGTCAGGATGCTAGAGATCCTTTGAGAGTAAAGCCGGTTTCGCCAGGCGAAGTATACTCCGGGTGTCCCGACACCTCCTGTCGGTCGACCCAAAACGACGCGTACCGTCGTGAATCCGAACGGATGGCGGAGCCGTGGACTGAAGCGGTGACGCCCGACGTTACACGCGAGTGAGACGTTGGGGGGCGAACGGCTGACGGTGGTCTCCCCACGGGCGGCGGCATCGTCGGTGGAGGTCTCGGTCGACCACAGCCACGACTGTTAATACTGCCGGACGAAAGTCATTGCACACTCGTTTTCTCCGGCAGTATAACCATCGGTGACGTCTCCGGTACGCCGACAATCCACACGTAGAACGACCGGTGGAAGACCCGGGAGTTTGCAGTGCTCGGCTACTTTCAGGAGTTATTTGCTTTTCACGGCTCTCAACTCGTCGTTGCTCCCAGCTCACGGAATCGGCCGGTCGGTACTCAGCGCCTGCCGATCCGGAAGCCGAGCGGTCCCGGGCTGACATGTAGCGAGCGGAAGCCCATCCCCTTCAGGGGTGGGTGCAAGCGATAGGCACAGAGAACCAGTCCACAGGCGACACTCTAGCTGTGATTCTCACGTTACGATTCTTCGGTCAGCCACCAGACGACAGCGCGACTGCCAACTTTCCATCGCTCAACCCGTCCCTCTTCTTCTAACTCCTGTAATCGTCGGAGTACAGACTGTTTCGATACGTCCAGCATTTCAGCCAACAGTTTCCCAGTCGCTACTGGCTTTTCAACATCGTCAAACGCTGTCAACACGTCCTCACATGTTACATCTCTTGGTCGTCCGATTCCGTCTTTTGCCATATAGTACTGTATCCACCCCTCGAACAAAAACACCAGTATCCCACAGGGTTTATACTTCTGTAACACGAGTAACTAAATACGACGATGACGGCCACAAACGAGGGAAAGAGAACCCGAACGAACACCTTCACACTCGCTCCGAAGGCGGAGTGGAAGAAGGTGTGTCTCATCGAGCTGCTGGACTCGACAGCCGCCCTCGTCAACATTGTCACCTACCACCGCCGACAAGCCTACTTTGGCGACGACCAGACGCGAAGCGATGTGTGGAATGCCATCACGAAAACCGAGATACGAAACCGCTTCCAACCAGTTCTCGGTCGAGCAATCACCGACAAAATGCTCGACAAATGTGATGAGCAGTGGGATGCATTTTTCGAGCAACTCGACGACTACTACGACGGTGAACGCGAGGATAAACCCGGTGCGCCCGGCTACTGGAAAGACGACGACAAGCGAGTCCTGAAAGCGTGCATTCGCAACGATGCTTACACTGTCGAGTGGGGTGAACATAGCCGGATCGAACTCGCACTCGGCAGCGAACTGAAGGAAAAATATGGCATCCCTCTCAACCAACGCATTCGCGTTCCGATCAAGGGCAATCCGCAATACGACGGCCACGGTGGCCGCCTAGAGTTGGTGTACGACCGATCCGCCGAATCATTCACGGCACGGCAGCCAGTCACATTTTTCCACGACACAACACGGGCCACGGATTCCAGCGACGAGGGATGCGTGGCCGCCGTGGATGTCGGTGCTAACAATTTCGTCGCCGTCACCACTACACAAGGCCACCAACGTGTCTTCCACGCCCGTCCACTATTCAATCGCTTCCACCACTACACCAAACGAATCAGCGAGTTGCAGTCCCAGCTTCCCGAACAGACGGATAGCAGTCGGTTGGTAGAGAAGCTGTATGCGAAGCGCACGAGACACCGCAATCACGCTCAAGACGCTCTCGTCCGCCACCTTGCACGTCTCTTCTCGGAGTGGGGTGTAGAAGCAGTCTATGTCGGGAAGTTAGATGATGTTCGTGAGAAGCATTGGTCAGCGACGGTCAATGAGAAAACGGATCTGTTCTGGGCGCACGGCCGCTTCCGTCGCAGGATGCAGACCGTTCTAGAGGGGGAGTGTGGCGTCAGTGTCGAAGAAAAGTCAGAGGCAGGCACATCCAGTCAATGCCCTCGCTGCGATGAAGGGACGCATGTCTCGCGCAACGGCGACGTGTTCCAGTGTGGTGGATGTGGCTTTGAAGGTCACAGTGATGTGGTAGGGAGCGAGAATTTCCTGCAAAGCGTGGTGGATGGCGATGTTGATTTCACCGGAGAAAGGCCGATGGCACGGCCTGTGGACTCGGGTCAGAACGGGCCTGAGAGGGGACACCGCAAGGTGCCTCGCCTTGAGTGGAACGACCACTGCTGGCGACAGCGTGGTCACGCGACCAAAGAGGTG
>LKNC01000045.1 GCA_001564255.1 Natrialbaceae archaeon Tc-Br11_E2g1 | reverse complement strand
TACAGACTCGGCTCGACGACTGCCTCGAACCTCCCGTCGGTCGAGGACAGACACCTCACCGCCGGCAACGTTCGGGCCGCGTCCGTCGCCGAAGCCGACGTCCGTGAGTACCTGACGTGGACCGGGCTCCCGGTACTGATCGACGGCGACCTCCGCTGGAACGACGGTATCGGACCGGCGTCACTCGAGTAGCCGAAGACGGCCGCGTTTTTGCCTGCGGTTGTCGGCCACACCGACTCCGCTCGTGGGGGATCCGACACGCGCTGGGAAGTGGGCTCCGGGACGTGCCAGCTCACAGGACCACGACCGACAGTGTGAAAATGACCAGCCGTTCTCCGACGGTTCAGGGCCCGACGTGGGTGTTCGTTCCCGCTGTGACCGTTCCCGCCTGTGAGAGTAACAAAAGCAGCGCGAACAGGACGCCGATCATTCGTGGGTGTTCTGCCAGGTAGTCTTTCATGTCGTCTTTCGCGGACATTGCACGCTAACAGAAATTGCCATTGGAAATCAATTTATCTGAAACTTACATATGTTTGGTTACAAGATATTAGCGGGACGAACGTCGATTCACCACACTGCGCCCTGACCAGCGTTCGGACGGTTAAATCAGTTCTTCCGGGCAGCGACGAGAACTACCCCTGGACGTACTCGAGGTCGTCTGTGTACCGATCGACGGCGAGTACCGCACCACAGCCGACGACGGCGGCGACGACGGCCACGGTCGGGGAGTTGCCCGTCGTCTCCCCGAGGTTCGTCGTGACCTCCTCGAGTGGGAGCCTGAGCGCACCGACCATCAGGCTCACCAGAAAGGCGAGTGTCGCCCCGCGGTAGCGATCGAGCGCCCGGCGGACGACGTGGGCCATCGTGAACAGCCCGATCACCGCCCCGACGCCGAATATCGCGACGACGATTCCGTTCTCGATCACCGGCGTGAGCGATTCGCCGTTGAGCAGGGCGATCAGGCCGTCGGTAAACTCGCTCAACACGCCCGTGAGGTACTCGTACTGGCCGAGAACGAGCAAGAAGAAGGCTCCGGAGACGCCGGGAAGGACCATCGCACAGATCGCGATCGCCCCCGTCAGGAAGATCACCAGCGGGCCGTGGGAGGCTTCGGTTCCCGTGACCCCCGTGATCGCCGCCGCGACGACGATCCCGACCGCCGAGAGTCCGACTCGGGCGGGCGTCCACGTCCCGATCTGGCCGTAGAGGACGACCGCCGACGCCGCGATCAACCCGAAAAAGAAGGCGTAGGTCGCCACCGGATACGTCGTCACCGCCCCGTACATGAGCCTCGAGAGCACCACGATCGCCGAGGCGACGCCGAGCCCGAGTGTGATGAGGAAAACGGCGTCGGTCCGCTCTGCGACCTCGAGGGCGTCTACGCGCCCGTCCCTGTCGGAGAGACCTAACAGGGGGCGGAGTTCGCGGGGATCGATCGCCGTGATCGCCCGGATGAGCCGGTCGTAGATCCCGACGATCAACGCGATCGTCGCCCCGGAGACGCCGGGGACGACGTCCGCGGCACCCATCGAGAAGCCCTTGCAGTAGACGATCAAAAGCTCCCGCATCGGCCGGAGGTATTCCGTATGGGGGCAAAAGCGTTCGGATCGACCGCGTTCGTTCGGGTCCGTCCGTCAGTAACCTGGCTGTAAGTGTGAGTATATGACGGTGGTTCGTCTGGTACCAACTCATGACACGCCGTGACGATGAGACGGACACGAGGGCGACCACGGACCCGACGGGGGCCGACGCGCCGGATCCCCGGGCCGACGACGCCGGCTTCCCACTCAGCAGGCGGGCGGCTCTCGGCGGCGCGGCACTGTTGGGCTCCGGTGTCGGTGGCTATCTGCTTCTCGCAGGCGGCCCGGAAGGGCAGGCTGACGGACGACCGGACGACCCCCGCGGTCCGAGCGATCACTTCTCAGTGTGGGCGGAGATGCAGGACGTGCTGAAAACGAGCCCCGACCACCTCCCGGGGAGAGCAAAGGCGCTCGTCGACGGGAGACACACTGAAACCGACACCACAACGGCTTCGGTTCCCGAACCCGGGGGGACGGACCCACGACCACAGGGCGGATCCGCGGGTCCGCTCGAGACGACCCTCCGAACCGGGACGTCCGGGGACCGGTCGGCCGGCGGGCGGGTGGAGAGCCACTCGAACGGCGTGTCGGAAACCGACGAACGCACACGACTGGAGGAGCTGTTTCGGTTCGTCCGCGACGAGATCCAGACTACGCCAACGGAGGTCGACGGACTCGGCGACGTGGACAGCGTCGTCCGGTGGGGCGTTCGGGGAACGCTCCGCTGTGGCATGGGAACACCGCGGGACAAGGCCGAACTGCTCGCGGCGCTGTATCGTGAGGCCGGGTTCGATTCGGCGGTTCGTGTTGTCGACATCGATACGGACGAATACCTCACCGAGGACGCCGTCCGGGCTCACCTCCTGGAGCCACCAGTTCGAGAGGGCGAACCCACACTCGAGGCGGACCAGCTTACCGAGTGGGCAGACCGCCTCGGTCGGGAGCCAAGCGACGAGGAGCCACCGCTTTTCGACGAGGGAGGGGCCGAAAGCCGGCAGCTCGGGCAGGACATCCGTCAGGTGCTACCGGAGGACGTTTCGGGCAGAATCCGGGGGCCGTCGGGTTTCGACTGGCGCTGGAACGGATCCCGGGGCTCGACACACCCACTTCCGCTCGTCGAGGTGTCCGATAGCCACGGGAACAGCTACGACGCCAACCTGTTCGCCGACGTCCCGTTCGGCGAATCCGGTTCGACGGAAGATCCGGCGGAACCGCCGGACGTAGATCGCCCCGACCCCGTTCGGGTCACCCTCTCGGCTGTCACCCCCGACGCGCTGGACGACCCCTTCGAGTTGGTTTCCGGCGAATGGGAGGTAGAGCAACTCGTTGGCCGGCAACTGCGCGTCCGAACGGTGCCGACCCTGGAGCTGTTCGACAAACCGACTGCCGGAGTAGACGAGTTCGATTCGTTCGTTCCCTCGCTGGCCGTTCAGGGGGTCGACGTCGACGGGGAAGCTGTGGCCACCCTCAGCGAATTCGGCGACCTGGTCACGTTACAGGGGGATCAATACAGCACGGGCACAACGATCGAAGCCGGGGAAGTCGATACCGACGACGAACCGATACTGCGAAACGGGCGCCCCATCTACGACCCGGCGAACGAGCCTTCGGTGGAGGCCATCGAATCGCTCGACATCGACGTTCGGTCGGCCGACTATCCACGGGTGACCGTCGACGTGACCGCACTCGATGGGGCCGGCGAACACGTCACCGGCCTCGGTGCCGACTCGTTCGTGCTCACCGACAACGACGGGCTCGTCGCCCCGACGATGCAGTCGCTGGAACCGACACCGGAGATCGTTTTCCTCATCGACGTCTCGGCGAGTATGAACCGGGGTGTCTCGGCTGCGACCGACGACGAGGCGTACGACGAACTCCAGGAGTTGCTCGAGGAAACCGTCCCGAACGCCATCATCGATAGACGGGAGGTGGATTCGGATATGTGGCGACATCTCCCGGAGGCCATCGCGGACGACCCCGATCTAATCGTCTACGCCCACGACGGCTTGCCGGCCAACTCCTACGACGAGCGGGTCGACTCCGTGTTAGCCACCGCGCCGACGACAGTCCTGTTGAGCGCCCGGGACGAGACGTCTCCCGTCGAAGACGAGGTGGTCCTCAGGCAGGCCGAACTGACCGGTGCTACCGCCGTCCCGATGGGTGAGTGGGAGCACCTTCGGGACACTCTCATCGAGACGGCAACGACGGTTTCCGACGAGAGCCCCACGTACAAGGCGATCTACGGTGTCCCCGACCGAGAACCGGGCGTTCGACCGGTGGAACTCGCGGTCGGCGACGAGCCGACGGAGTCACCACACCTCACCGCGACCGACACGTACGAAACGGATGGAGCCGAAAGCGGTGTCGTCCGGTCGATCGTCGGTCTCTATCTCACGATCGAGCACCGAGGGGAGCAGGCCACACAGACGCTGGGTGGGTACGATCCGCTCGTCGACGAGAGCTGGAATCCCTACGGTGACGACCCCGACTCCGAGGTCGGCTTTGGCCGTCCCGGGCTGACTGCGCTCGCGGAGGACGCGCGTCTGGCGATGCTCGGTGGTGTCGACGTCTCGATAGAGGGTGATGGAGTCCCTTTCAGCGTTCAGATGGACGATATGCTCGAGGCCGGGCAGACGTACCGGGAACTCGATACGGCCGTGAGGGAACTCAGACTGGATGAGGACGGCGAGCTCACGGCGGACGGACTCGAGAAGCTACGGGAGGCCTGGCACAGCGGACGGACGGACGTCGAGTGGGACCCGTTTTTGGTCCAATCACCGCTCGAAAACGCCTTCGGGGAGGACGGGCTCACGTACTTTCTTGACCCACGGATCGTGTCCTACCAGGTCAAACCGGTCGTCGACGGGAACGAGGCGACGCTCGAGGAGTCGCTCAACGTATTCGTACACACTCGTGCGGCGACGGCGATCGACGACGCAGAAGACAGGTTCGAGCGAACGCTCGAGCGGACGGCCCGGATCTCGGTGCTCGAGAGCGCCCGGTTCGATGAGACGACTTTCGGACTCATCGGTGACACGCCGATCGCCAGGCTCGGCGATCTACCCGATGACGTCTCCACCGGGGCGTACAACAGTCTCTGGCGGGGGGTCGGGTTTTCGAGCCGCGATTTGCAGGTCGCCCCCGTCGACGGGGAGGCCCGAGCGATGTGGAACGTGGATAGCCAAACGGGATCGGTCATCGGGTTGCTTGCGGACGGTACCGGGGGCGGGAAACGACAGCGCCACCTCACGGTCAGAGGGGGCGATGTCGACCGCACGGCGGCCGCGATGAACATCTATCTCAACCTCCTCAGTTCGACAAATCTCATCGCTGGAGTCGGTTCGGTCGCGCTCGGGGCCGTGGGCGCCTACTACGCCGAACTCGCAAAGCTCTATCTCAAGGTAACCGCCGTTCTCGGCGCGATCAGCGACGACCCACGGACCACCGGGATGGACGACCTCGCGGGGATGGCGTCCGGGACCGCAGCGGGATACGCCGAAAACGCCGCACGTGATCTTCTTCCCGGCGGAAACTGGGTCGGTCGGTTCTGGGATATGGCCGTGATAGCGGGTGTCCCCTAGTAGACCGGTACTTACGTTTCGGTCAGTACCGTCCTTTCTACGGTCTCTGTTGTTGAGTTTTATCGACCGACGTACAACCGGCAGGGTGATATGTTACACTTCGGAACGGCGACGAAAGTATTCGCACAAACGCTCCCGTTCGTTCTCCTTCGGGCGGCTGCCGGCCTGTTGCTCGGCATTGCAACCGTCGCTTACTTCGGGATCGTCATCTGGCTCGGCTGGACGCTGCTCGATGCGGGCACGGTCTCCGGATGGATCGGTATCGTCGGCTTGCTTCTCGCGATCCTCGTTTTCGTCGGGCTCTGGCGGCTGTTCAGCCGGTACGTTCTGTACCTGGTGAAAGCGGCACACATCGTGGTCATCGCCGAGGTTATCCACACCGGCGAGGTGCCGCCGAACCAGGTCAAACACGGCATCGGGACGGTCCGGTCGCGGTTCACCCAGACCAGTGCGTTGTTCGGTCTCGACCAGCTCGTCAAAGGCGTTCTCAAGCAGTTTAACGATCGGGTCGTGTCGGTTTCGCGGCTGTTCTCGTTCGCATCCGGGGTACAGAACCTCGTCCGGATCGTCGGCAGGGCGATCGCGCTCGCCGCGTCCTACATCGACGAGGCGATCCTCGCGTACATGTTCACCAGACCCGACGAGAACCCGTGGCGTGCCGCCCGTGACGGTGTCGTACTGTACGGCAAGAACTGGAAACCGGTGTTGGTCTCGACGCTGATTATACTCTTCGGGATGTACGCCGTCGCCTTCGTCGGGTTGATCGCGCTCACACCGCTCGCGAGCGTCCTCGGGGGCTTCTCGACCACCGTCGAACTGATCGGCTGGGTCGCGGTTGCCGGAGTTTTCCTCACCGGCTACGTCGGCCTTCTCAAGCCCTGGGTCAAGACGGTCGTCATCACCACGTTCCTGATCGAATCCCGCGGAGACACCCCGGACAGCGAGACGATGGACCGCATCGCCGCCCGTTCGGAACGCTTCCAGGAACTGACCCGCCGGGCCGAGTCCGACACGGACCACACGGAACCGGTGAACACCGACGACGAGTACGTCACACCCGGGTGACCCGGGAAGCGAGATACCCCACCACGGCGAGCGCGAGTACCGCACCACCGATTCCGAACCCGACACTGGCGTCGTCGGTCGGTTCGGTGTCGTCTCCTGCCGTTCCCGGTTCCCCGTCATCGGCGGTCGACCCGTCCCCCCGGTTCGGCTCGCTCCCCTCGGAACCACCGTCCTGGAGAGTCGCGTCGAACTCCCACCGTTCCGGTGGCTGCTCGCCGGGTTCGAACGCACCGATCTCCGCTTTCGTTCGTGTCGTTCCATCGACTGCAAACTCGACGGCCGCCGCGACGTTGATGATGCCGTGGCCGTAGCGAACGTCCTGGTCGGGGCTGAGCCCGTCGGGTTTTGCCGCAGTTTCGACCAGCAACCCGTTGATCTCCTCCGGAGTGAGTCGCTCCTCGGTTGCCGACTGCACCAGTGCAGCGCCACCGGCGACGTGGGGTGCGGCCTGACTCGTCCCGGTCCCCCGGGCGTACTGTCCGCCAACGACCGTGCTCGGGATCTCCCACCCGGGTGCGGCGACCGTCGGCAGAACGTAGGCGTCGGGCCACTCCTCGGGTGGATCGGTCCACTCGAGGTCGGTAAAGACGACTTCGCCGCCCGAAAGGTCGAGGATCGTGCCGTTGGGGTCGGACGCGCCGACGCTGATCGAGTCGTAGTCGTTCCCGGGTGCGGTACTCGTTCCGAGTCCGTAGTTCCCTCCCGACGCGACGACGAGGGTTCCGGCGTCGTGTGCGTTCCGGATCGGTTCGATGAACGCCTCGTCTTTCGTCACGAGTCCCGCGCTCACGACGATGATATCCGCCTCGTTTTCCACCGCCCACTCGATTCCGGCGATGATCTGGGCGGCCCGGGCGTCACAGCCGTCGGGTCCACAGTCCGTGAGAACGGCTCCGACGAGCAACTCCGCGTCGGGGGCGACCCCGACGTGTGTGCCACTCGCCCCGCCGCCGGCAACGATCCCCGCGACGTGTGTTCCATGCCCGCTTGGTTCACGCTGGACGTCGTAATCCCGTGGGTCGGTATCGCGTGGGTTTCCGTCGCTGTCCCAGTCGCCCCACCCGACGATATCGAGTTCGGGGTGGTCGGCGTCGATCCCCGAATCGAGCACCGCGACCCGTACTCCCTCCCCACGCGTTCCGTGCTCATCCCAGACGGTCGGCGCGTGTATCTGTTCGACACCCCACGCTGCCGGGCGCTCGTCGGTCGGCCGTTCGTCAGCCGGTCTCTCGTCCGTCGACGCTGCCCCCTCCATCGCGAGAGCCGGGAGGGAAACGACGCCGACCATCCCGACTACTGCGAGTGAAAGCACCAGAAGGAATCGGAGTCCGTTATCTCCCACCGACCTCGTCCGCGTTCGATCCATACGGACAGACGATCCGATGAGACGTCAAAACGTCGCGCTAACGTCCCCGTCAGTGGGTCGCTTACGCTTCATAGCCAGTGTTAAGACGGTTCCCGGCTAGGACCGTCTCAGTAGACTCCCGGTACACCATGGCGTGGCAACATACCATATACGCCTATCCGATCGTGCTGGCGACCACGGTCTCTCTCGCTCTCGTTGCGTATACGTACCAGTACGGGCGTCGATACGGGGTAACACCGACCCTGAAGACGTTTCTCGCGATGAACGTCGCCATCGCGGTGTGGACCGGGCTTTCGGCGGTCAAACTCCTCAGTACCGACCCGGCTCTCAAGTTTCAGGCCTACCGCCTCCTGTACCTGGGCAGCTCGTCGGTCGGGCCGTTGTTGCTCCTGTTCGTCCTCGCCTACACGGACCGCATAACCGAACTACGCCAGCCCCTCGTGCTCGCCGTCTTTGCGGTCCCCGTCGTCTTCTGGGCGTTGCTGTTTACGAACCCCTACGACGTCGTCATCGTCGACACACGCCTGGTCGACATCGAGGGGCTAGTCGTGATGCGCACGCAGACCGGTCCGGCACACATTCTGCTCAGTTTCACCTACGCGGTCCTCATCGCGTGTGTCACCACCGGCGTCTTGCTTCACGAGTCGGTAAAGCGAGGGTGGGCGTATCTCCCACAGGCGACGCTCCTCGGCGTGGCTATCACCACTCCCGTCGTCGTGAGCACCCTCACGTCCGCGAACGTGCCGCCGTTTACGCTCGATAGCGTCAATCTCGTCCCACCGTCGACCGCCGTTTCGGCGCTCGCACTCGGCGTCGCAACGTACCGGTATCGGCTGCTCGACATCCGGCCGATCGCAAACCGAACCGTCGTGGACGACTCCCCGGACGCAATGGTGGTCCTCGATCCCGACGGGCACGTCGTTCACTCGAACGCGGCGGCAACCGCGCTGTTTCGCGAGGACCTGCCCTCAGGCGAGACACCGATTACGACCCTCCTCACGGACGTCGACCTCGAGACGGAAACCGACCAACACCTCGAATACCGGTCCTCGAACGGCCCGGTGGCTATCGAGGTACGATCACGACCGTTGAAACGCCACGGCGAGCGTCTCGGATGGGTCGTCGTGTGTCGGGACATCACAGAGCGCAAACGGCGCGAGGCGGAACTCGAGGCGTTCACTGCCGTCGTCTCTCACGACCTGCAAGCGCCCCTCCGGACGACAGAACGGTACCTCGCGTTACTCGAGGAGTCGGCCGGCGGGACACTCGACGAGGAGACGACGGCGTTGCTCGATCGGAGCAGACGGAACGCCCGGCGTGCACAGACGATGCTCTCGGACCTGCTCGCGTACTCACGCATAGACACGAGCCACGAGCGGGTCGAACCGGTCGACATGAACGAAACCGTTTCGGAGGTCGTCGAATCGCTCGCCTACGACATCGACCGCCACGACGCGACGGTCGAACGCGGACGGTTACCGCGGGTCAACGGGGTCGAGCATCTGCTCGCCAGACTCGTTCAGAACCTGGTCGTGAACGCCCTCGAACACGGACGGTCCGACGCACGAACCGACGACTCGTCGCTCACCATCACCCTCGAAGCGAGTCGACGGGGAGCGGTCTGGGAGTTCACCGTCGCCGACGACGGCGTCGGGATGAACCCGGGGGAACTCGAGTACGCCTTCGACCTGTTCAGTCAGGGGACCAATGCCGATTACGATGCCGGGACGGGCATGGGGCTCGCAATCTGTCAGAAGATAGTTGCCGTTCACGGGGGGACGATCGGGATCGACTCACCGCCCGACGAGGGGACGACAGTCACGTTCACGCTTCCGGCTGTGCGGGAGCCGTGACGACGACTCGAGGCCGGACGGGCCGAAACCGACGACGAACGCCCCTCCCAGCCGTCGTGTGCTCTCACCGACGGGGCCACGTCCGGCTTACTCCTCGTATTCAACTAATTCCAGTCGGTATCCGACACCGTCGATGTATTCCTCGTACTCCTCACCGGCAATGACCATCGCGTGTTCCGGCGAAAGGCAGTAATTACCGAGGTATTCTTCGCCGGCGAGCCACTCTTCCAGCACATATCCCTCGATGCCGGCATACGTTTCCGTGTCGATGACGTCAAACGAGACGCCCATCCGTCCATCGATCTCAGCCCCGACCGCAAGCGTTTCCAGATCAACCTCACCGAGCATGTAGCCCGGGAACCACCGTTCGACCATTCGTGTCGAGAGCAACTCGCTTATATCGTCTCCATCGCCGATCTGGTACGGGTCGGCCAACGACGCTTCGGGTACATCAGGCGATGCGGTAAGCGACATCGACTCTTCGTCACCGAACATCGAATCTTCGATGAACGTTGCCTCGACAGTCGCATCGTAGCCGTCGAGGGACTGGACGTCCCAGATAAACCGGTCAGGATCGCCGCCATCTTCCAGCGCCTGTGCGTACCCTCCTTCGAAAACGTACCGCCCTGTCCGGGTGTTGTGGCGGATTGTAATGCCGTCTTCGTCGTTCGTCTCGCTGTTACCGGATGCCTCATCCCCGTTTGCGTCGGTTTCGGAACTGGTAGGGTTTTCCGTGCCGCCGTCGTCTCCGCCCACACATCCCGTCAGTGAAACGACGCCACCGGTTCCACACAGGGTGAGCCATCGTCGGCGATTTATTCGTTGAGTCATACAGGAAAACACCGCTTGCCGATATATATTCACGTGCTGAACCACCGGTAACCAACGCACGTACCGATAGGTATGTTTCTCAAAATCCCCTTTCGCGGGGAGCTGCCCTCGAGCGGTTCACGGTTCGTAGTCGACGAGTCTCACGTACGTATCCGCTCCCGCATCTTGTTGTCCAATCACCATCGCATGTTCGGGCGACACACAGTACGTCGATTGTGTATATCCGGAAATTTGATACTCAACCACATAGCAGCCAATTCCCGCGTGTGAGTCCGTCCCTGTAACCTCGACACCGCCACCGGGGCCCGAAGCGTCGAACGTTTCGCCAACGGCGAGCGTTGAGAGGTCCAACGAACCAATGCGATGAATCGGGAGCCAGCGGTTGCCGAAAAACGGGCCTGCAATCTCCATAATATCGTACCCATCCCCCACGTAGTGCACTCCGAAGTCCTCGACCTCGGTATGGTCTGTGGAAGCCGTAATCGTCTGTGTCCCTTCGGAACCATCCTCCCGGATAACCGTTATTTCCACCGTCGCCTCGTCGCCGTCGAGTGACTGCACGTCCCAGATCACGGACTCCACGTCGATCCCGTCGTCTTCCGTGTAGTCGCCGCCATCCTCGTCGATGAACATCTCGAACGTATACCGACCTGTCTGCGTGTTATCACCGATCGTTGTCCCGTCGGTCGCGGTATTTTCTACTGTGTCCGCGTGCTCGTCCGACTCGTCGCTGGTCTGTGGGCCATCATCGACCGCTGTATCGTCCCCGCCATCATCGTCGCTGGTGCCGGTACACCCTGCGAGGCCGGCGACAAGCCCGCCTGTGCACAAACAAAGCAGACGTCGTCTTGTTGGTGATTCGACGGGCAGGCGGTCACGGCTGGCACCGTTCATATCCACTGGCGGTGATGGGCCTATATCAACTCGCGGTAAGGAAGGGGCAACCCCTCTACTGAGCTGTGAGTAACTGCTGGCAGGTTACCTCGTCACCCGTTCAAACTCGATGCCAATTGTCGACCCGCTCGAGTGGGTATCCTCAACGGAGACACCACACCCCAGTTCGTCGAAGACAATCGAAGCAAACTGGATCCCAACTCCTGCCGTCGTGAGTTCCGCCCCTGTCGCATCGGGGTCACGGAGAAGGTTGCTGTGTGCTGAGGAAAGCCTTCGTCCTTCGTTGCTGAACGCAACGGCAACTGCTGTTTCGGTGATCGAAACAGTTACTGCCGTATCATCGACGGTCTGTGACCGCCCAACAGTATTCGCCAGAACCTCCGCGAGTGCGGTCCGGAGCATGGGCGTTCCGTGTACGATCGCCCGGTCACCCTCCCCACTCCCCGTCAGCTCGATCGGCACGGCTCTCTCCCCGTCGAGTTCGGCGACGATCCCCCGTAACAACTCGAGGAGGTCGTACTCGGGTGCGGTCGTTCGCGGGGAAACGATCGTCTCGGTCAACTGTGCGGCTGCAGCCGTCTTGTTGAGCATCCTGTATCCCGCCTCGAGCATTCGGTCTCGGGCCGCCTCGTCGGCCGGGTGTTTTCCCTGTAACTGGTCCCCTTCGCCGATGAGGATGTTGAGATCGTTCTGGAGGTCCTGTCTGAGGAGCCTGTTCGTGAGTGTGAGACGGTGTGTCGTCTCCTCTAGGTCACGTTGAATCCCGTGGCGCTCGAGTGCGTACCGAAGCGTGCGAACCAGTACCTGTCGTGTGAGCGTCCGCTTTTGCAGATAATCCTGTGCACCGCGTTCGATCGCCCGGGTGCCGAGTTCGCTCTCTTCGTGTCCCGTGAACACGACGAACGGCGGCCGATGTGGCATCCGTTCGAACCGCTCTACGGTTTCGATCCCCTTCGAATCGGGAAGGTCGAGGTCGAGTAACACGATGTCCGGATCGCCTTCCTCGAGTTCGGCCCGTGCCTGGTGGAGCGAATCGGCGTGCCCGAACGATTCGACCTCGAGCAACCCCGGCTGTGGGTCGCTGTCGGTCGATCCGACCAACAGCAGTTCGACCATCCTCGCGTCGTCCGGGTTGTCCTCGACCAGCAGGATCCGTACTGGCACGCTGTTCCGTTCGGTCGTCACACGTGTTGTCTGTGGACAAGCGACAAAAACACATCGGAAATACGATCCGTCGTGGCACGCGAGCCGGGCGACCGACCGATGACATTAATATGGCTTCAGTGACACACCTACCATGGACAGACGACGGGACCCCCTCGGGGCGGAGGAAAAACGGGTCTTGCAGACCCTCTCGTTGCTCTCCGGGAAGTGGCAACCTGTTATACTGCTCGTGTTGGGACGGTTAGACCGGCCCGGGTTCAACGAGATCCAGAGGACGGTGCCCGACATTTCGGGAAAGGTCCTGACCGACACCCTGCAGACGCTTCAGGAGGCGGGTCTGGTCGAGCGGACGGTGGTCGGCGAATCCCCGTTGCGAGTCGAGTACGAACTAACACCGGCCGGGCGCGAACTCGACGACGTGTTCGACACGCTCGCACGGTGGGGCGACCGACATCTCGAGACCGTCACCGCAACCGTCCTCGTCGTCGGCGCTGATAACCGGGTCAACGACATGTACACACGCTGGCTGTCGGATCGGTACGCGGTTCGCCAGGTCGACGACGACACGCGACTACCGAACGAATTGGACGACGACGTCGACGTCGTCCTGTTCGACCAGTACCTCTCGGGGGTCGACCCGAAACTCGTCCAGCGACTGTCCCCGGACGACTGCTGGACGGTGCTGTTGGCGGACGAACGTCCCTCGTTCGACGTGCTCTCGATACCCTCCGACGGGGTGTTGTGTAAGCCACTCCTCCGGTCGACGCTGCTCGAGACCGTCGACCGATACCTGTCACGGGACGGGTCGACCGATAGACGACTCGACGGGCTCATCGAGAAAAAGCGGCTGTTCGAACGGGTCTACGACGACCAGGAGCTCACACAGGACCGTCGGTACGCCGAACTGCAACGGCGGATCGAGTCACTGGTCTCGGACGGCTAGCCCCGTTCGGTCTCCGGTCGCGAGTGTGGCTCCGTCCGAAGCGCGCCACGGGATGGCCACCGTTCCAATTTTCAGTAGTCTTTGGCACCAATTGGGTGCAATCGGTACTGCGAGCGGCTGGGCCTCACTCTCGAGTTGACCACCATCTATTTTCGTGCCTCTCGGTCGGCTCACCGGGCGGCT
>LKNC01000044.1 GCA_001564255.1 Natrialbaceae archaeon Tc-Br11_E2g1 | reverse complement strand
CGTTGCCCTGCACGACGCCGACGTTGCCGACCGGGTTCTGGGTGACCTTCGAGCCGCTGCCGTAGACGCCGTTGTCGACGGTCGCGAAGTAGTACTGGTTGTTGATCCACTGGGTGACCACGAGCGGCCCGAGCATGATCAACTCGAGTGCGTCCCCGTCTGGATCGGTCGACCAGTCATACGAGTGGAGGAACGCACGGCCCTCGAGGTCCTGGTCGTCGGTCAGTTCCCGTGGTCCGATGACAAAGGAGGCGTTGCCGGCCAGTCCCCACTCGGGACGGGTTTCGGCCCAGTCGACCGCACGGCGTGCCGTCTCGTCGACGCCGTCTTCGGGGTCGGCGTTGGTCAGCGTTTCGCTGCGCTCTGTGGCCGAACCGGCACGTGCCCGCTCGAGGTCCTCGCGCAGTTCCTCCAGGCTCTCACGGTGGCTCTCCGGAACCTCGTCGTCGAACAGCGTAATTTCGTCGGTCGTCGTGTTGTGTTCGGCTCCGAGGAAGACGGTGTCCTCGGGAATGTCGTAGCCGCGTTCGCGGAGGTCGGCTCTGACCGTCTCGTCGTTACAGACCTCCGCGAGCACGCGGGCGTTGGGGCCGCCGGGGTTCCCGGCACAGGCCCCACAGTCGAGACTCGAGTCGAAGGGGTTGTTCGTCGTGTGACTCGAGTGACCCGTGAAGACGACAAGCCGGGCGAACTCCGTCCAGCCCATCAGGTCGAAGGCGGTTTCGGCGTAGTCGACCTTTTCGTCGTGGCTCATCCGCGGGTGCTCGAGGGTGGGCGAACAGAACTCGTGGGTACTCGGGACGCGTTCGTCGACGGCGTCGCCGAGTTTGTAGACGGCGGAGGGAAGCAGCGTCCGCAGCGCCAGTGCCGACCCGTAGGCACTGCCGGCTCCCTCGACGAACGGGAACGCGGCGACGGCGTTTGTCTTGAGGCGCTTGAAGTGTTTCCGGGTCGCCGTGACCAGTCCGTGCCACCGATCGTGGGCCGTCTTCTCGTCGTGATCGTGGTCGTGGCTATGACCGTGGCCGTGACCGGCCTCGGGTTCGTCGGCGATCAGATGCTGGGGCTCGACGATCGGCGGGCAGGCGTCGGCGACGACGTCCGAGTCGTACTCCTGGTACTGCATCGGGATGCCGAAAAAGCCCGCGTAGCCGTGGGTCTCGTATGGACCCTGATCCTCGATGTGCCGGCGGATGATCTCCGAACGCGTGTCGATACAGAACACGAGCTGTGCGTCGGGCCGGTCGCCGTTGCCGTGAGAGGACTCCGTGACCGTCTCGTCGATCCCCTCGAGGAGCCCGTCCTGGTAACTGCGCTCCCAGGCCGACAGCCAGATCTCTGCGAGCGGAGGGTCTTCGCCGTCGACCGCATCGCCGTCGTCGGGTTCGATCGGCGCGTCCAGCAGGTCGGCAACCACCAGTCGCACCGCCAGATACTCCGTCAACGTGATGGGATAGGTCGACTGCCAGGGGTCGTCCTCGTCGTCGATCCGTTGTTTGATGAACCCGGTCCAGCCGGAGAGGGCGGCGAGGTGGTGTTCGACGATTTCGTCCCAGCGTGACTCCGGGTACTCGCCGAGAACCGTCTCGAGGGCCTCGAGCGGTGTGTCGGGCAGCTCCCCGGAGTCGTCACAGGGAATGTCACCGTCGTGGGGAGCCATCGTGGTCCAGGCGGCGTAAAACCCTTTCTCGCGGTTGGGCATCGGCCACGTCGCCTGTCCCTGATCGAGGAAGGCGGCGAGCCACTTCGAGAGCACGTAGTCGACGGTCTCGCTTGCGTCGTCGGTCTCGGCGTCGCGTTCGGCGTCGGCCGCGGCCATCTCCTCTAGGAGCGTTTCTGGGTCGCGGTCGATCCCGTGGGCCTCGAGTTCCTCGCGGAGTATGTCGGGGTCGATCCGGCCGTCTTCCCACGCGCTGTGGAACACCGAGGGGTGGGGATAGCCACGGCCGCCGAACAGCTGTCTTCCTTCGGCGACGGCTTCGTGGAACGGCAGGCTCTCGAACCCCGAGAGGGGGTTGGCCGTCACGAACGAGTGGATCGGCCAGACGCTTCCGATGCGTCCGGCTGCGCGGTCGATACTGTCGGTGAGGTATTCTTCGACGTCCGTCTGGGTCTGGGTTTGCTTACTCATTGTATTCCTCCTTGGTGGTGAGAACGGTCGACGGAGCAGGTTGGGAGACGTTCAACAGCGAGACGTAGAGACGCTCACTCGAGCGGTGCCAGCCGAGTTCGGTCACGAGGTAGGCCCCGACGAAGAGGACGATGACGAGGTAGTGTGCGACCGTCAGCTCGGTCGGTGCGTAGGTCATGGGCACGCCCGCGAGCATCGTCGAGATGGCGTTGAACATCAGGGCGTAGCCGGTAATCGCGGTGAGCACGACGAGGGGGACGCTGACGAACCGGAACTTCGAGGGGAGTGCCGTCCGCCGAAGGATGTCCCGGGCCGCGGTAAGCGTCGTCAACACCACGACAAGCGTCAGGACGAGCCCGGTATCGATCGTCAGGTCCGCCGCCTTGCCCGTGAGTAGCATGAAGATCGCGCCGCCGCCGACGGCGGTGAGGAGACTGACGGCGATGCCGGAAAAGCCAAGATGTGTGTCACCGGACCCCTTCGGGGTGGTGTGTTCGACGGGTGCCCCCGAGGAGAGGAAGAGATAGGCCTTGTAACAGCCGTGTAAGATAAGGTGTGCGATCGCGGCGGAGAAATAGCCGAGTCCACACTGGAGGATCATAAAGCCCATCTGGGCGGTCGTCGAGCTGGCGAGTTTGCTCTTGACGTCGGGCTGGACGATCAACATCGCCTGGCCGAGCAGGGCGCTGAACGCGCCGATCAGGACGACGATCGACATGACGTAGAGTTCCTCGGCGACCACCGGGGCGAACCGCGTCAACAGGATCCCGCCGGCGTTGACGAACCCGGCGTGCATCAGGGCCGACGCCGGCGTCGGCGACGTCATCGAGGACAGCAACCAGGTGTGGAAGGGAAACAGCGCCGACTGGACGATCGCCGCCAGGATGATTCCGGCGACGGCGACGAGCGCGACCGTGGTCGGAACGGTTTCGACGGCCTCGAGGATGCCGGCGATCGATGCCGTGCCGGCCGACCACGCCAGGACGGCAAGCGAGACGGCGAGCAGGCCGCTGCTGGCGAGGTAGTAGCGGCGAGTGAGTCGACCGGCGGCGCGAGCCTGCTTCCAGCTCCGGTCGTGACCGACGAGCGAGGCCATCACGAGCCCCATCACCAGCCACGCCCCCACGAACAGGGCGACGTGGTTCGCCGCCGTCAACACCATGACGACGAGGGTAAAGCCGAAGATTCTGGTGAAAAACCGGTTGATACCCCGATCACCGGCCATGTAGCGCCTCGAGTAACTGTGGACGATACCGCTGAAGAAGGTGACCACGACCCACATGACCGCGGCCAATCCGTCGACGGCGAGGTAGTCTCCGAGCGCCAACTCGTGTCCGTTACGGGCCCCGAAGACGAGCATTCCCGCGCTTGCGAGAAAGAGCGTCCAGACCAGCCAGGTCAACGCCCGTGGCACGAGCGGTGTCTGGTCTGTTGTCGGTTCGAAACGTGAGTCGGCCTCGGTGGATGAGTTTTCACGTGTCATGCATCGATCCCGCACACGACCAGCGTAGAGTACTGTTGGCATAGGGGACGATCAGTCCCGAAGTACTGTTCACGAACTGGTCGCATCTATAGCATTGGTGAACGTCTCGGTTATTATATTCTTTGATACGAACGGAGTGTTCGACCTTAGCTTATTAAATGAATATTATGGTCGAATTGGGGGTGAACTCTCATACCAATGGTGAGGAGTATCAATCAGAAACACCGGGAACATAGCGGTATATTTGATATACTGTCTACCAGAAGTGCAACCGGGTCGATCCACAGTCTCCGCAGCAGTCAAACCGACACCGGTCCGAACTTCTCACCTCCTCCCCTGTGATCGGCTACTTGGAGGTGAACTCGTCGAACGACGTCGATTCGTGACTCCGGACGAGCACTTCGTCGGTAACGGTCAACCCCATATCCGAGAGTTCCTGTGCGACGGGCGTGATGTCCCTGTCGTTCTCACCGACAGCGGTCACGAGGAGGTTTTGCTCGCCGGTGACGAGTTCCTGTACCGACACGACCTTCGAAATCTCGAGAATACGGTCGATGTACTCACCCCGTTCCGGGATCGGTGCGGTACAAAAGAGCAGCATTTGAATCGGATATCCGGACATGGTGTAATCGATCTCTGCACTGTACCCTTTGATGACGCCTTCCGATTCCAGCCGCTGGATGCGTTTTCGAACCGTACTTGACGAGGTGTCGGTTCGCTCCGCAATTTCACTCGACGAGAGGTTCCTCGCGTCATGCTGTAAGGCGTACAGTACCTCCCGATCGGTGTCGTCGAGGTCGTAGTCCGGCATACTGCCTACTTGCGCTCGAGGTCATAAGGAACTTCGCCAGTCCGATGTTCATACTGGCGACCAAAATTGCAGACACACTCGAGCGTGTCTCACGGACCGTCACCGGCGGCGACGACCGTTCGCGTGGGATCGATGTGTGAATCGGTTGTCCGGTAGTGTCGCCGACCAGATGACTATTCCCCAACTCTGTTCGAGCGCACGACTCGGAAGTAAACAGAGGAAACACTTACGCACCCGGTCATCGGTACTGTCTCCCATGGAAAAATACGACCTGCTACCGGACCTGCTCGAGGGAAATCACAATCACGTCGAGGGATTACCGCAGGGATACTTTGACGACGTCCAGGAAGACCAGCACCCGAATCTGGTCTCTGTTTGCTGTTCGGACTCGCGAATCCCGCAAGTGGAAATGTGGGATATCGACGAACCGGGACGGGTGTTTACGCCGAGTAACATCGGAAACCTCGTCTGGGAGGTAGACGAGAAAGACCGAGTCGTCGACAGCGGCATCCTGTATCCGATCCATCACACCGGAACGAGCGCGGTTGCCGTCGTGGGCCACACCGGCTGTGGCGCGGTTACGGCTGCGTACAGGGTCGCAACCGGCGGCGAACGGCCGAGTCCACGGGGTGTCAGGAACCACGTCGAGATGCTTGTCCCGATGATCGAAGAGGCCCTCGAGAGCGAGGAAGTGGACGCCGACGCCGACGAGGCGACGGTCATCAACCAGCTCGTCGAGTACAACGTCGACTATCAGGCCCAGTTCCTGCACGAATCCGACGACATCCCCGAGGACGTCACCGTCTACGGCTTCGTCTACGACTTCCAGGGCGTCTACGGTGAGGAGAACGGACGTGTCTATCTCGTCAATCTCGACGGCGAGACCGACCCCGAGAAAATCGCCGAGGAGGTCCCCGAGGAGTTCGAGGTCGCCGTCTCGAGTCTGCTGTACTGACGGTTTTCGGTGTCAGTAGCCTTTTCTCGCCTCTCGTATCCACGTGTATGGCTCTTCGACAGTTCCTCGAGTCCGTCAGTTTTCGAGTTCCGCGAGCACAGCCTCGACCAGCGCCTCGCTCGTCGCCTCCTCGGGAACGACGTCGACCTCGAGGCCGAGATCGACGGCAGCCTCGCGGGTGGGCTCACCGATGGCGGCGACGACGGTTTCCGTGAGTCCCTCGAGGGCCCCCTCCAGAACCCCACGTGCGTCTGCGGCATCGAGAAAATGTTCGACGGTCAGCGGCGAGGTAAAGAGCGCAGCGTCCAGCTCACCCGCAGCGGCCAGCTCGGCTGACTCGCCGCTTCCCTCGGGGCGAACCAGCCGGTAGAGGGTCGTCTCGTGGACGTACGCGCCGGCGGCCTCGAGGCCCTCCGGCAAGACCGAACTGCCGTGGTCACTGCGGGCGATCTCGACCCGCGTGCCGTCGACCGCACCCTCGAGGGTTTCGACGAGCCCGCTCGAGGTGTACTCCTCGGGCACGACCGCGACGGCGTAGCCCGCGTCCTCGAGTGCAGCCGCCGTCCGTGGGCCGATGGCACAGACGGTGGCGGTTCCGGGGTCCCACTCACCCGCGACGGCTCGTTCGACGCCCGTCGTGCTCGTGACGATCGCGTAGTCGGCGTCCGTCCGCGGGGTCGCCCCCGTGGGCTCGATCTCGAGCATCGGGTCGGGGACGGGATCGACGCCGTAGCTCTCGAGGACGGCGACGGTGTCCTCGAGCCGGCCGTCGTCGGGGCGGAAGACGGCGACGGTCGGCTCTCCCATCACTTGCCCTCCGGGCCCTCCGCGCCCGAGTTCTTTCTCGCCTGCTCGATCAACTCGGCTGCGCCCTGTTCCTCGAGGTCGGCGGCGAACTCCCGGGCGGCGTCGGGGTAGCGCTCGACCGGCAGGTCGCGGTTGACGATCACCGACTGCTCGCCGTCCCGATCGTAGACCTGGACGTTCACGTGGACGTACTCGCCCTGGACGACGGCGTAGATGCCCACCGGGGCGATACAGCCTCCGCCGAGTTCCGCGAGCACGATCCGTTCGGCGGTCGTCTCGACGCGTGTGCGCGGATGGTTGACCGCTACCCGGATCTCCTCGGCGGTGTCGCTGTCCTCGGCGGTGACCGCGAGTGCCCCCTGGCCCGGTGCGGGCACGAACTCGAGGGGATCGAGGCGGTAGTAGTCGACGGAGTGAGCGAGCCCGCTTCGCTCTAAGCCGACTTCCGCGAGGACGATCGCGTCGTAGTCGGTCTCGACCTCCCGACCCAGCGCCGACTTCTCGAGTTCCGAGAGGTCGTCGAACCACTCGTCGACGCTTCGCTCGTACTCCGCCTCGAAGTCGTCGTCCTCGGCGTTTTCCTTCCGTTCTTTATCGGCCTCGCTTCGCTCCTGATGGTCCTCCTGTAACGCGGGCGCGAGCAGCTTCTCGAGACGCGTGTCCACGTTCCCTCGCAGTGGCTCGACCTCGAGATCCGGCCGCTCGGAGAGGAGTTGTGCTCGCCGGCGCAGACTCGAGGTGCCGACGACCGCCCCCTCCGGCAGGTCCTCGAGGGTACTCCCGTCGGGGGTCACCAGGGCGTCGTTCGGCCGCCCGCGTTCGGGAACCGCCGCGGTGATGAGCTCCTCGGGTTGTTCTGTCGGCATGTCCTTCATCGAGTGGACCGCGCCGTCGACTTCGCCCTCGAGAACCCGCGTGTCGAGTTCGCGGACGAACGCCCCCGTCTTCCCCAGCCGGTGGATCAGTTCGTCGGTGATCTCGTCGCCCGTCGTCGCGACGGTGACGAGCTCCACCTCGTAGTGTCTGTCCTCGAGGGCCTGCTTTACCAGTCCGGCCTGTCGCCGGGCGAGCGTCGATCCCCGCGTCGCCAGTCGTAACGTCCCACGAGTTCTCATGGTCTTCTCTGGACGCTCGAGTATGAAAAGCGCACGCTTACGGCCGGGCCAGCGACGGGGCCTCGAGGCCGACCGCCCGGCGTCGCCGGAAGAGGTAGTACGCGGCGAGTGCGGGCTGGAGGGGCGGGACGAACAGGCTCACAAAGGCCATCCCCAGGTACGTCCCGGGGTTGGGTGACCACTCGCGGGTGCGGGTACAGACGGAGGCGGCGTCCTGGTGGATCGCGACCGGGAACGCGCCGACGGCGATCGCTCCGGCGATCCCGACCGCGGAGGTCACGAGTCCGGGCATCGCGAGGACGACCCCGACGACGGCGAGGACACCGCCGGCCAGGGTCGCGACCAGCGAGAGGGCGACGACGACCCACCAGCCCGCCCACCCCGGTGGCGTGCCGAAGTGTCTGTGTCGGCGATGGAGGTAGACGACCCCTGCTGTCGGGCCCCACAGGAGCGCGAAGATCGCGTTGAACCACGGGCTCGGCCCCCAGCCACTCCCCGCCTCGCGGATCCGGCGGGCGTCGAAGAACAGGGCGACGACGAGTCCAGCCGTCAGCGCGGTGTAACCAAAGGTCGAAAAGAGGACGAGCCCCAGGCCAAGCCCCGGGATCCCGGGATCGAGTTCCCGGATCACACCCACGGCTCCGACGCCGATCACCGGTGGAAAGAGAAAACACAGCCGTTCGACAGCACGTGCCCAGTCGATCTCGAGGCCATCGTCCTCGCCGCTGGAACCCATCTGCCCGAGTGGTTCCCGCCCCCGGTGGATACGTCTACCGCTCCCGGAAACGGTTCGGACTCGACTGGCGACGGCAGGGGGTCAGCCCGTCCCGGTCACGTGAACGGTCCGTCGGTCCTCGTCGTCGCCGACCTCGAAGACGGCGTCGACGGTCGAGGACGTCCACTCGAGGTTCCAGACCTCCGTCGACGCCTGGAGGAGCTCGCCCGCACCGACGGGGCTGTTCGTGGCCTGAATCGTGACGTGTGTGTCCGTCCGTGAGCCGCTACAGCGCCTCCTTGTACGCCTCGAGGGTCTCCTCGACGTCCTCGCCCGTGTGGGCGTAACTGACGAACTGGCACTCGAACTGGTTCTGGCTGAGGAAGATTCCCTGCTCAGCCATCTGCCCCCAGAAAACGCGTCGCCAGCGTTCTGTCTCCGCGTCTTTGACGTCGCCGGACGTTTTCGGGCAGTAGTCATAGCGCGGGCAGGTCGCCTTCTGGCGGCAGCCGTCGGTACAGGCCTCCTCCAAGCTGGTCTTCCCGGGCCCGTCCCGGGTGAAGATCACCTTGAACATGCTGTCGGTGCCGACGACGGTGTACTCGGGTGCCTGGTCGGCGAGGACGTCGGAGAGCCCCGTTCGAAGGCGCTCGCCGAGGCCGTTGACGTGGTCGTAGACGTCGTTTTCCGCGGCGAACTTGAGCGTCTCGAGGCCGGCGGCCATCGTTACGGGATGGCCCGAGAAGGTGCCAGCCTGGAAGACGGGCCCGGAGGGGGCGAAGCTCTCGATGATGTGGGCTTTGCCACCGATCGCGCCGACGGGGAAGCCACCGCCGACGATCTTCCCGAAGGTGGTGATGTCGGGGGTAACGTCGAACTCGCTTTGTGCACAGCCTAAGCCACCGACGCGGAAACCGGTGATGACCTCGTCGAGGATGAAAAGCGAGCCGTGGTCGTCGGTGAGCTCCCGGAGGGTATCGAGATAGCCCCCCTCGGGGTAGACGATGCCGTAGTTGCCGAGGATGGGTTCGGTCATCACGGCGGCGATGTCCTCGCCGTGTTCCTCGAAGACCGCTCGCATCGCGTCCTCGTCGTTAAAGGGCACGGGGAGGGTGTGTTCGGCGAAGGCTCGGGGAACGCCCGCCGAGGACGGCTGTGGGTTCTCGGCGTCGCCTTCGACCAGCGTCGACTCCTGTGCGCCGTGGTAGCCACCCTGCATGACGACGATCTTGTTCCGCCCGGTGTAGCCTCGAGCGAGGCGGACGGCGGAGGCAGTCGCCTCGGTGCCCGAATTGACGAACCGGATCTTCTCGACGCTCGGGACGTGGCGGACGACGAACTCCGCCAGATCGACCTCGACCTCGGTTGGCGTGCCGTACATCGGCCCCTCGCTCGCTCGCTGCTGGATCGCCGCCCGGACCTCCTCTGGCAGGTCGTGGCCCAACAGGAGCGGACCGAGCCCCATCACCCAGTCGACGTAGCGGTTGCCGTCGGCGTCGATGACGTGGCCGCCGTCGCCTTTCCGGACGAAGAAGGGATAGGGTTCGATCGCGGCTCGAACCGCCGAGTTGACGCCACCGGGCATCACCGACAGCGCCCGGTCGTACAGCTCGCGTGAGTTGTCGTCGTTCATAGCCGGCCGTTAGGAGCGGGACGGGAAAGTAGTACCGAGGTTCGCCGAGCCACCGCACACTCGAGGCGGGCGTCGCCACTCAGGGTGGGAAAAACGAAAAACGACGCGGATGCCGCGTCGGGTCCGAAATTACGACGGGAGTCCGGGAAAGACGGGGTTCCCGTTGTCAGACCGCATCGGTGCCGGTTTCGCCGGTACGGACCTGGCAGGCACCCTCGACGGGGAGTACGAAGATCTTCCCGTCACCGGGTTCGCCGGTGTTTGCGGCCTCGCGGATCGCCTCGACGACCTCGTCGGCGTCGATGTCCGCGACGACACACTCGAGTTTGGTCTTCTGGTGGAGGTCGACCGTGTACTCCTCGCCACGCCACTGGCCTTTCTTCGCGGGCTGGGAGCCCCGACCGGAGACGTTGGTGACCGTAAGCGAGGGAGCGCCGACCTCCGCAAGCGCCTGCTTGACCGCGCCCAGGCGGTCCGGGCGGATAATCGCGGTGATCATCTGGACGTCGGTGGAGTAGTCCGAGACGCCACCGTCAGACCGGAGGTCTGACGAGGATCGCACGCTTTCAGCGGGCTCACCCCCATCGGTGCGGAGTCGGTCGTCGGAAACGGCGGGTCCACCGTCGGTGGCGATCGTCGGATCGCCGAACTCGGGGTAGGTGTCGACGCCGTGTTCCGTGACGTCGAGGCCGTCACGCTCGTGTTCGGGGGTGACCCGAGCCTCGCCGATGGCCTTGAGCGCGCCCCAGACGGCTGCGGTCGCGGCGACCGTCCAGATCGTGATGACGGCGACGCCGACGACCTGTGGGACGAACGCGCCGGCTTCGATCGAGACGATGCCGCCGGCGATCAGGCCCTCGCCGACGGTGGTGACCTCGCGACCGGTCGCGCCGTTCGACCACAGCGGGTAGAGGATCAGTCCGAGCATCCCCGCGGAGCCGTGGACCGGGAAGACCGCACAGACGTCGTCGATCTTGAGTTTCCGTTCGACAAAACGGAAGACGATCGGGAGCTGTGCGCCGGCGATAAATCCGATCGCGATCGCACCCATCGGCGTGAGCAGGTCGGTCGGACCCGTGACGCCGACGAGGCCAGCGAGCATGCCGTTTGCCACGTAGAGGGTATCGACCTTGCCGTTGATCGCGATCGAGACGGCCGAGGCACCGACCGCGCCAAGGCCCATCCCGAGGGCGGTGACCATCGCGACGCTCCCGACGTAGTCGAAGTCGGCGAGTTCGAACGTGCCCGCGTCGATCACCGTCGCGGCCGTGCCGACGTTGAAGCCGAACCAGCCGAAACAGAGGACCAGCGTCCCGAGTACGGCGAAGGTCATCGAGTGGCCGGGGATGACGTTCGAGGACCCGTCGTCGTTGTACTTGTCCATGCGCGCCCCGAGGATCCAGGCCGCGGTGAGGCCGGCGACGCCGCCGACGCCGTGGACGACCATCCCGCCCGCGAAGTCCGAAAAGCCAAAGCCAGCGAGGATCGGATCGACTCCTTCGGCCGCTCCCGGCGCGTACCAGACCATCCCCGCGACGACCGGGTAGATCACGGCGGCGAGCAAGAACGTGTACGTGACGTACGCCCGTAGTTTCGCGCGACCGGCGACCGCACCGGAGACGATCGTGGCCGCGGTCATCGCGAACACCGCGCTAAAGAGCCACATCACCCAGTCGAACGACCCCTCACCGAACATCGTCAGCGGCGTCGAATCGCCGCCGACGAGCGCCGAACCGACGTTGTTCGAGATCCCCATCCCGATGACGAAGAACACGAAGATACCGACCGCCCAGGTCAGCATGTTCTTCGTCAGCTGGTTCGCGACGTTCTTCGAGCGTACCTGCCCCGCCTCGAGCATCGCGAAGCCGGCGTGCATGAAGAAGATGAGGAAGGTGACCGTCAGCGCCCACATCAGGTTCATCCCCGTCGCCAGGGACTCGAGGTCACCCGTCGTGACCTCGAGGAGAACCGGTTCCATCATCGGCTCACCCCCGTCATACCGTCGAAGTATCCGCTAACGCCTGTACGTCCGTCCATCTCTCGGGCGGTCATGCCCACGATCGTATTTCGAATCACGTTGGGGCCCGACGCTGGCATAATATATAATGGCAAGTGTTGTTGTCCGTCCAAATCTGAAGCCATATAATAGTCATATGTTCGAATACGGGCACGATATGGTCTGTATAAGGTCTTTGTGCGTCCAGAGAAGACGCGATCGGAGCTCAGAAACCGACCGTTCGTCGACCCACCTCTCGGCGACGACGGGGGTCGTCGGCCCGAATCCGGCCACCGTCGGACGGATACACCCCGGGCGCGGAAAATGTTGCCGTGTCGAACGGCCACGGATCGACCGACTGGACGACCGTCGAGTTCTAGAGCCTTCGAGCGACGTCCTCGGCGAAGTACGTGAGAATGAGATCAGCGCCGGCGCGTTTGATCGACAGCAGCGACTCGAGGGCGACTTCCTCGAGGTCGAGCCAGCCCTTCTCGGCGGCGGCGTGGAGCATGGCGTACTCCCCGGAGACGTTGTAGGCGGCGATGGGGTGGTCGAACTCCCGGCGCAGTTCGGAGACGATGTCGAGGTAGGGTAGGGCGGGTTTGACCATCAGCACGTCCGCGCCTTCGTCGGCGTCGAGTCTGACCTCCCGGAGTGCCTCGCGGGCGTTCGCCGGATCCATCTGGTAGTGTCGGCGGTCGCCGAAAGACGGCGCGCCGTCGGCGGCGTCCCGGAACGGGCCGTAGAAGGCACTCTCGTATTTCGCGGCGTAGCTCATCACCGGCACGTCCTCGTGACCCTCCCGATCGAGTGCCCCGCGGATCGCCCCGACCATCCCGTCTATCATGCCACTCGGCGCGACCATGTCCGCCCCCGCCTCGGCGTGGGAGACCGCGATCCGCTCTAGACTGGCGAGGGTCGCGTCGTTGTCGACGGTTTCGGTGGCGTGGGCACACTCGCCCTCCCGGAGTCCCGCCTCGAGGGTGCCACAGTGGCCGTGGTCGGTGTACTCACAGAGACAGACGTCGGTAATGACGTAGGCGTCGGTTTCGGAAACTACCTGCCGCGTCGCCTCCTGAACGACGCCGTCGTCGGCCCACGCACGCGAGCCCTGCGGGTCTTTCTCCGTCGGGATGCCAAAGAGCATGACCGCCTCGACGCCGGTCTCGAGCACTTCTTCGACGCGGGAAACGGCCTCCGCGAGTGGGACCCGTTCGTGGCCGGGCATCGACTCGATGGCGATGCGTTCGTCGGTCGTCGCATCGACGAAGACGGGCGCGATGAAGTCCGTCGCCTCGAGGGTCGTCTCGCTGACGAGTTCGCGAATCCGGTCCTGGCGAAGCCGGCGCGGACGGTGAGTGAGTTCCATACGCGGGCATTCGGGGGTGGGCTGAAAAACCCTCGTCGATTCGACCGACGGCATCACACCATCGGTCCGTCGCCGACCTCGGGGTTCTCCCGGGCGAACGCCACGAGGCGGTCGACGTAGGATTCGACGGGCGGGCACTCGAGGCCGCTTCCGGCGAGCGCCCGGCGGGTGTTCGGGCAGGCGTACTGGGTCGGATGATCGAGGTAGTCGACCGTCGCGGGTTCGGCGGGGCCACCACGGGCCGCGAGCCACGCCGTCGCCGTCTTCGCGAGAGAGCGGGTCGTCGGCAGGGTGACGGTCCGGCGACCGGCAGCCTCGGCCAGTACCTCGAGAAATCGTGGGACAGTGAGTGGGGCCGGATCACATAGCTGGTAGGTCCCGCCGGCCGATTCCTCGAGGGCGCTGAGATAGGTGATGGCGTCGACGACGTAATCGCGGGGGACGACGTTCAGTTCCGCCGAACTCGAGTCCGGGAGGGTAAAGCCGACCGAGAGCCACCGGGGCTGGGCGAGCAACAGCCGGAGCAGGTAGTACGGACCGTCGTACTTGTCGGTCTCGCCTGTCTCGCTGTCCCCGACGACGATCGCCGGGCGATAGATTGTGGCGGGGAGCCCCCCGG
>LKNC01000043.1 GCA_001564255.1 Natrialbaceae archaeon Tc-Br11_E2g1 | reverse complement strand
AGGGTGACACCCGCCACTGTGAGCGGTGAGCCAGTCGTTTCGAGGGGCACCCGACCGATCGACGGTCTTACACCCACCGCGTCCGTCGTCTACCCATGGCTGCAGATCTGGACGAGAAGACCGAACGCTACGAGCGGTTGCTCACGGAGGCACTCGAGGCGGCGACCGTGGCCCCACCGGAGGGAACGCCGATGGCCGAGGGAGCCACAGACTGCACGGAGATGGCCGAGTCGTACCTGGAAGACGGCCGCCACTTTCGGGCGACGAACGATCCCGTTAACGCCCTGGCAGCCTTCGCTTACGGCCACGCCTGGCTCGACGCGGGTGCACGAGTGGGCCTGTTGGCCGTTCCGACCGACGGCCACCTCTTTACGGTATAGAGCGGGACACAGTTCTCACGCCACCGGTGAGATAACCGAAACCGATATAAGCAAATCGGCGATGAGTTTATTATGGAAGGCGAAACGTTTATATGCCTTTCGGCCTTACTATACGTTAGCTGACGACCGGGTTTTTCTGGTTTCCCCACCCGGGAGTCACGAGTAACAGAGTGATACATCATGACAGATACGATTACCCGAACGTATACGGAAGAAACGGAGACGAACGAGACGGAAGCCCAGCGGGGTGAGACGGAGCAGTGCCCGGAGTGTGGTGGCCGCGTCATCTCGGACACGGAACACGCCGAGACGGTGTGTGAGGAGTGTGGCCTCGTGGTCGAAGAAGACGAGATCGACCGTGGACCCGAGTGGCGGGCGTTCGACGCCTCCGAGAAGGACGAAAAGAGCCGCGTCGGGGCCCCGACGACGAAGATGATGCACGACCAGGGGCTGTCGACGAACATCGGCTGGCAGGACAAAGACGCCTACGGCCGTGCGCTCTCGAGTCGCCAGCGCCAGAAGATGCAGCGACTGCGAACCTGGAACGAGCGCTTTCGCACGCGTGACAGCAAAGAGCGCAACCTCAAACAGGCCCTCGGCGAGATCGACCGCATGGCGAGCGCACTCGGCCTCCCGGAGAACGTCCGGGAGACCGCCAGCGTCATCTATCGGCGTGCCCTCGAGGAGGACCTCCTCCCGGGCCGATCGATCGAGGGCGTCGCCACCGCCTCGCTGTACGCCGCCGCCCGCCAGGCGGGCACACCGCGAAGTCTCGACGAAATCTCGGCGGTCAGCCGCGTCGACCGCATGGAACTCACCCGCACGTACCGCTACGTCGTCCGGGAACTCGGCCTCGAGGTCAAGCCCGCGGATCCGGAACACTACGTTCCACGCTTTATCAGCGGGCTCGACCTCTCCGATGAGACCGAGCGGATGGCTCGTGAGCTACTCGAGGCGGCCAGACAGGAGGGCGTCCACAGCGGCAAGTCGCCGGTCGGCCTCGCGGCCGCGTCGGTGTACGCCGCCGCCCTCCTCACGAACGAGAAGGTGACTCAAAACGAGGTCAGTGAGGTCGCCAACATCTCGGAAGTGACGATCCGCAACCGCTACAAGGAACTCCTCGAGGCCTCGGACACGGCGACGCCGGCCTGACCCACCCGTCTTCTCTTCGTCGGGCCGACAGAGCTTTGCCCGCTGGTGTGGAGTCACATGACATGGACGAGACGACCGTGCAGCTGCTGTGCCCGGAGTGTGCGAAAAACTGGCAAGTTCCACCCGGGGAGCTTCCCGAACCGTCGAAACCGTTCCACTGTCCGAACTGTCACGCCTCCCGTCGGATGTCGGAGTTCACTCGAACCGAGCGGGACCTCCGGACGCTGAAACAACTGGGCTAAACCCGATGAACGGTTTTTTCACCCGGACTACCGACCGTGTACCGGACCCATCGCCACGGGTCAGGACGACGTAGCGGCCGGGAAACGTCGTCTTTCCCGAGCAACAACCCCTCGTTTTCGAGGTAAGGGTGGCATTTGAATCGTTCGGGTCTCGAGTTCAGCCGGATTCATCGAGACAGTCACCGGAAACGGAACGAAGATTCCGTGTTAACGAGCCTCAAGATAATAATATAACCCTGCGGTGGATAGAGACGGGTGGTTATGAAAAAACAAGAACTCATCCACCTTCACGGCCTTCTCGCGGAGGTTTCGAACGAGTGTACCGCCTGGGACGACTGTGAGATCGACCTCGAGGAGTACGAAGCTCGGGGCATTCGACCGACCTCGATTCACAAATCGAAGACGGACCACAAAGCAGCCGTATTCGCCCTCGCCGGTGGAATCACAGAAAACATGCGCGGAACAGAGACGGAAACGGTCGCTCCAACTGCGGACTGAATACGCGTTACTCCCCGACTAGCTCCCGACGCATACTGGAGAGACTACGGACACGCGGTCGGGAGGAGCCGCCGCTCTCGAGTCGTGGGTGTCGGGCGGTCACTCGATAAGATCTTCGAACTCCGGTAACACGTCCTCGTCGCCTTCGTCGACGTCGGTTTCCTCCGTGGGGTCGGCGGACGTCTCCGTCTTCTCGCCCCCGTCGTCTTCGGACTTGTCTTCGATCTCGTCCGCCTCGAGGACCTCGACGTGGAGCACCTCGAGCGGGATGTTCTCGAGGCGCTGCCCGATCTCCTTGCGGGCGATCCGGGAGGCGTGTTCCTCCCGCTCGACGTTGAAGACCGTCATCTCGAGTTCGAGGGCGACGAGTGCCTCGTCCGCGGCGATAAAGGCGGGGGGGAGTTCCTCACCCGATGGCGAGGTCCGTTCTCCCATGTCGATCTCGACGTAGTTCAGGTCAGGGTTCAACATCTCTCCGGTCTTCGAGATGGCGATGCGGATCGCCTCGTCTTCCGTCTCGACGTCGAACACCGGCACGGCAGCCTCGACGACAACCCTGCAGTTCATACCTAGACATTGTGTGTCCTACGGTATGAAGGTTCGCCCCGGTCTCCCGAGGCGGGGCCGTGAGCGCCCCTCCGAAAGCTAAAAGCACGCGCTCTCGAAGGGTCTACCCGATGGAGACGGGCACGATCCCGACCGGGGAACTGTCGGGGGGACTGGACCTGTATCTCACCCTCGAGAGCGGTCAGACCTACCTCTGGCGACGTGACGACGGGGAGATGTACAGCGGCGAGCGCGAGCCCGGTGTGTGGTACACCACCGTCGTCGAGGGTGAGGTCGTCCGTGTCCGCCAGCGCGATAACCGACTGGAGTGGGAGTCGACGACCGACGCCGACCCACTGGTTCGTCGGCTGTTGTGTCTCGAGGACGACCTCGAGGCGATCGTCGCGGACGCACCCGAGGACCCCCTGCTCCGGGAGGCCTACGGGACCCACCGCGGGTTGCGACTGGTCGAGGATCCGCCCTTTGGCTGTCTGATCGCCTTCATCTGCTCGGCGCAGATGCGGGTGCGCCGGATCCACGGGATGGTCTCGACGCTCGCCCGGGAGTACGGGGATGCCCTCGAGTGGAACGGACGGACCTATCACGCGTTCCCGGCCCCGGCGGAACTCGCGAGGGCGACCGAAGCGGATCTCCGCGATCTCGGCCTCGGCTATCGGGCACCCTACGTCGTTCGGACGGCCGAGATGGTCGCGAGCGGGGAGGCCCATCCCGAGGACGCACGGGGGCTGCCCTACGAGGAGGCCCGTGAGTATCTCACCCGGTTCGTCGGCGTCGGCGAGAAGGTCGCCGACTGCGTCCTGTTGTTCTCACTCGGCTTCGACGAGGCCGTGCCACTTGACACCTGGATCAAGACGGCGATCGAGGAGTACTACCCCGAGTGTGACGGTGGCAACTACGCCGAGACCTCCCGGGCGATCCGTGAGCGCTTTGGCGTCTCCGCGAGCGATACGAGCGCCGACTCGTCGGACACGTCCGACGGCGGGCAGTACGCGGGTTACGCTCAGACGTACGTCTTTCACCATCTGCGAACCGGCGAGTGAGACGGCTCGGTATACCGTTTGAGCCGGTGGGGTGGCTTTTTGCGCTTCGGGACCGAGCGCCCGACTATGGGAGAACACACTCGAGCGCACGTCTTCGTTTCGGGAACGGTACAGGGTGTTTACTATCGGGCGAACACACGGGAGATGGCCCGCGAGGCGGGCGTCGACGGCTGGGTGACAAACCTCGCCGACGGCCGGGTCGAGGCGATCTTCGAGGGCCCCGAGGAGGCCGTCGAGGCGATGGTCGAGTGGTGTCACGAGGGCAGCCCGGCCGCGGACGTCGACGACGTCGAGGTCGAGTACGGGGGGCCGGACGGTGAGGACGGGTTCGAGATCCGGTACTGACGGGCAAAAATCCTGGCGGATTTCCGCGCCAGTGCTGGAATCACTGCCCGACGTGTCCGTTTCCCAATCGCCCGATCAGCTGTTTATCTGGATTGTTTGGATACTCCCCCCGGGAAGAGTGGAGAGCGGAGGATTCATTTTTACAGCCGTCGAACCGTACATATGGTCTCGCGACGGCAGGCACTCGCCGCGGCCGGGGGAGGGATCGGTCTCGGCGTGACGGGAGTTACGATCACCGAAGCGCTCCACCGCGGGATCGTCTACGAGAAGTGGATCCGTGGGCGACGCGACGGCGAGAGCGACGACCTCCACGCCGTCATCGCCGACACCACGACCCAGGCCCCGTACGTCACCGAACGGTTCGAAGACGCGGACGTCTTCACCAGCGCACAGGAACGGGAACCCGTCGTCACCGAGGAGATGGCAGGGACGCTCCGGGAGCAGTACGACGACCTCGAGTACGGCGTCATCGTCAGTACCACCGAGGCGAGGGAGGTTCGCGAGGGCGGGCCGGTCCCCCGAGAGACGTTCAACGAGGTGCAGGTCTTCGAGGAGGCGACCGCGATCGCGGCCGGGGGCTACTTCCGGGTACTCTAGTCCACACGCTTTTGCCACCCACGGGCGAACCCTCCGAGTATGATCTCCGGCAGACGAATGGCCGCCGTCGACGAGAACGCCGCTGCCCTGGGTGTCCCACCAAAGCAGTTGATGGAGTCGAGTGGACACGCCGTCGCCCGCGAACTGAAAGGCCTCGCGGAGTCGGGGAGTCGGGTCGTCGTCGTCGCCGGCCGCGGGAACAACGGCGGGGACGCGTTCGTCACCGCACGCTTTCTGGACGACTACGACGTCACCACCCTGTTGGTCGGCCGCGCGGAGACCATCGGCACGCGGATTTCCCGGGAGAACTGGGCCGCCCTCGAGGTCGGCGAGTACGATATTCGCGAGGTGACCGACTCCCGGAACTTCGAGTTACCGGAGGCGGACGTGATCGTCGACGCCATGCTCGGGACGGGGATCAACGGCGACCTCCGGGAACCCGCGGCGACCGCCGCGGCGGCGCTCAACGCTTCCGACGCGACGGTCCTCTCAGTCGACGTCCCCTCGGGGTTCGACGCCGACGGCGGCGACCACGCCGAAAACGGCGTCGAGGCAGACCACGTCGTCACCTTCCACGACACGAAACCCGGCCTCGACGACCTCGAGGCCACCGTGACGGTCGCGGACATCGGTATCCCGGCGGCCGCAGAACGCCTCGTCGGGCCGGGTGACCGCCGACTGGCCCGCCCCTCGAGTCGCGACGGACGGGCGTTCGTGATCGGTGGTGGCCCCTACACGGGTGCGCCCGCGCTCGCGGCACAGGCGGCGTTGCGGGCGGGTGCGGAACTCTCCTTCGTTGCCGCACCCGAGAGCGTTTCCGGGGAGATCCAGGGGTACGCCGAGGACCTGATCGTCCAGCCCTACGGGGGCGAAGTGCTCACGCCCGCGGAAGTAAGGGACCTGGTGGAGACCGCCGAACGGTACGACGACGTGGTGATCCTCGGGCCCGGCCTCGGGACGGCCGAAGAGACCCTCGAGGCGGCCCGGCAGTTCCTCGAGGCCTACACCGGCCCCGCGGTGGTCGACGCCGACGCCCTCGCGGTAGTGCCCGACGTCGAGACCGAGGCGACGCTGGTCTGTACGCCAAACCGACGGGAACTCGCCGGGATGGGCGGCCCCGAGGCCGACGATCTCCGGGTGATAACGGAGGAGATCGAACGGTTGGCGGCCGACCTGGGACAGGTAATCGTAGCGAAAGGCGAGGACGACGTCATCACCGACGGCGAACGCACGCGGGTCAACCGTGCCGGGGCACCGGGGATGGCAGTCGGCGGCAGCGGCGACACCCTGGCTGGGGTCGTCGCCGGGTTGCTCGAGGGTGTTTCCCCCTTCGAGGCCGCCTGTGCGGGCGCGTACGTCAACGGGAAGGCGGGCGAACGGCTCACAGCGGGCGACGGAAACGGTTTTCTCGCCTCGGAACTGCTTTCGGCGATCCCACCCGTACTCTGGGGTGAGGACGATGAGTGACAAACCAGAGAGCGAGGCGGGCCCCGAGGAACTGACACACACGACGAGCGAGGGCGACGTCCAGATGGTCGACGTCGGCGACAAACCCGACACGAACCGTCGGGCGGTCGCGGCGGGGGAGATCCACCTCCAGCCGTCGACGATCGAGGCGATCCGTGAGAGCGAGATCGGCAAAGGCGACGTGCTCGCCACCGCCCGCGTCGGCGCGATCCGGGCGGTCAAACACACCTGGGAGACGATCCCGATGTGTCATCAGATTCCGATCACGAACGTGGACACCGACTTCGAGGTGGGTGACGGGCGGATCGAACTCGAGGTCGCCGTCGAGACGACGGGCAAGACCGGCTGTGAGATGGAGGCCCTAGAGGGTGTGACGACGGGGCTGAACGTCGTCTGGGATATGGTCAAAGCCGTCGAGAAAGACGGGACGGGCAACTATCCACGGACGGGGATCGAGAACGTCCGCGTCCTCGAGAAGGAAAAACGCGAGACGTAGACGGTCCGTCCGGTCAGCTGAACCGCTGGTCGGTGAACTCCTCGACGGTCACCGGCTCCTCGGTGAGTTCGAGGTCCTCACAGAAGTCGACCAGCTCGCGGTACATCTCGAGGTCCTGCTGTAGGTCGGGCGTGAACGTCTCGAGGGTCGCCTCGGTGATCGCGTCGATGAGTCCGGGATCCTCCGCTCTGACCGCCGGGTTGCGCTCGAAGAAGAGTTCGGCTGCCGTGTCGGGGTCGGCGACGGTGTCCTCGAGGCCGCGGCGGGTGGCGTCGATAAAGCGCTCGATCCGCTCTGGGTCGGCCTCGAGGCGCTCGTCGGCGGCGGTGAGAATGAGCTGGTTGAAATCGGGGACGCCGTAGTCGGACAGCTCCCACAGTGCGGTCTCGACGTCCCGGTGTTCGCTCTCGACGATCTCGAAGTTGTAGAACGCGAGGAAGGCGACGTCGGCGTCGTCCTCGATCAGGGCGTCGGTGTGGTAAAAGCCCCTGTCGACGGGTTCGATCCCCTCGGCGGTCAGGTCACCACCGGCGTGTTGGGCCATGTGGGCGACCATCTTCCGGCCGCCGAGTCCGGGTGCGCCGGGGTAGTTCAGTCGGACGCCGGCCTCGAGATCGGCCGGGGAGTCCCATCCACGGTCGGTCGGATACTGGATGCCGCCGCGGGTGTGGAGGAACGTCGCGATTCCCGTGACGGGAACGCCCTCCGATCGGTCGGGGACGAGGTGGATCGGTTCGGTGATCGCGACGTCGAGTTCGCCCGCGGCGAGCATCTCCAGGGTGTCGTAGTGTTCCGGCGGCTCCCAGACCTCGAGTTCGAGGCCGACCTCCGCGTAGTAGCCCCGTTCGTCCGCGACGAAAAAGGGGACGTGATCGGGGTTTAGGAACCACTCGAGGCCGAGGGTGATTCGGTCCATACAGGGGGTACTCGCTCCTCGGGCAAATAACTCGCGAATATAGGTCGGTTATAAGATCGTGTCGGCCATCGTCCGCCCGGAAACCGCGACACGTCGTTCCGTGGCTCCCGGGACGGCGTTCGTGGTCAACCGGCCAACCGTTCCCAGACGAGCAGCGTCGGCGGGAGGACGACGATCGCCATCAGATACGAGTAGATCACGCTGATCACCATCAGGAGGCCGAACTGGCCGAGGATGGGCGTGATCGCGAGCACGAGCGAACCCGCACCGCCGAGGGTGGTGAGCACTGAGCCCGTGAGCGCGCCGCCAGTTCCGCGCATCGTGATCAACAGTGACTCGTAGCCGTCATCACAGGCGTTGTACTCGTCGATAAAGCGGTGGGTGACGTGGACGGAGTAGGCGACGCCGACGCCGATGGTGATCGACAGCGAGGTCCCCGTGAGGGCGTTCAGGGGAACGCCGAGGACGGCCATCGTCCCACCGAGGACGGCGAGGGTGACGACGATCGGGACGAGGTTCGCCACACCCAGCGAGGCCCGCCCCTCGAGGACGTGGTAGATGAGCGCGAGGAAGACGGCGGTCGCTGTGAGTGCGATCGCGAGGCTGGTCAGCGAGGAGAGAAAGATCAGGTCCGAGACCTCCTGGAAGACCACGATGTCGCCGGTCGCGGTCGCCTCGAGCCGGTAGTCGTCGGCGAGTTCGGTCGCGTCCTCGGTCACCACCTCCTGGCCGGCGTCGGCCTCGACGGCGTAGATGACGCGGGTACTGTCGAGATCCTCGGAAACGTACCGCAGTGCCTCCGAACGGGAGTCAGACGCGAGCAACGACTCGAGGACGAACGCCACGTTCCGGTCGGGGACGCCGTTCCCGGAGACGTCGTTGGCCTCGACCAGCCGGGCGAACTCGGGGTTTCGCTCGGCCTCGGCGTGGACGACGTCGACGACGCTCTCGGTCGACGCCTGGCCGTCCTCGAGTACGACCGAGTCGGGTGGGTTCTGGCCCGCACGGTGGATCGACTCCAGGGCGTAGTTCTCGTAGATCGGCCCCTCGGCATAGACCGTTACCTCGTCGTCCTCGCCGGAGGCGAAGTTGTCCTCGAGGTAGTTGATCGTCGAGGTGACTGTGTACTCACCGGGGGCGAGCGGGCCGGGGGCGGCCTCGAGGTACGACGGGACCTCCTCGGGCGGGAGGAAGTCTTCCTCCTCGAAGGTGGTGTCGACCGTCGTGGCGTACGCGCCGGCCCCGGTCGTGACCAGGGCGACGACCAGGAGGATGGCGACGGGAGCGCGTTTACCCCAGTGGGTGCCGAGGGGCAAGAGCCGGCCGAGCGCGGAGTCTTCGGAGCCAAGCGGGGCGGTGCTGAACGAGGGGAGGTCGTGGCGACGACGGAACCGATCGAGGATGACCTTCGCCGCCGGGAGAAAGAGGCCGAAGATGAGAAACGTGAAGACGATCCCGACGCTGGCGACGAACCCGAACTCCCTGACCGGGTCGAGACCGCTCGTCACGTTCGCGCCAAAGCCGATCACCGTCGTGCCGGTGACGATGAAGAACGCGACGAGCAGTTGCCCCGAGGCGTCGGTCATTCCCTCCTCGATACCCGCCCCGGTGACGCGCTCTTCGCGGTAGCGGTTGATCGCGTGGATCCCGAAGTCGATCCCGACCGCGAGCAACAGTGGCGGGATGGCGATCATGAGTTCACTGAACGCGATCCCCGCGTGGCCGGTAAAGCCGAACGTCCAGACGATCGCCATGAACAGTGCGACCAGACCGAGTACGAGATCGAGTGGATCACGGTAGGCGGCGGTCAGGAAAAGCAAGATGAGGACGACCACGACCGGGACGACGATCGCAAGCGAGTCCTCGATCACGTTCTCGAACTCCGCGTCGAAGACCCCGCCGCCGAAGGCGACGACGTCCGCGTCGAAGTCACCGAGTGCGGCCTCGACGCGTTCGTTCGCCTCCCGCTCGTCGACGCCGTCGGCGTGGGCCGCGGTCGCGATCGTCGCCGAAGCGTACGGTTCCGCCGGGGAGAAGTCCTCGCTCAGAGACGCCGCGAACCCGGGGTTCTCGGCTGCGGTCCCGACGGCCGCCCGCACCTCGGCGTCGGTCGACTCCTCTAGAACCCGCAACTGTGCTTCGGGGGTGGTCGCCGAGGGATCGATCGCCTGTGCGACCGCCCCGGCGACACTCGAGGTTTCCTCGACCCGGTAAAAGCCCTCCCCTTCGAGGTCGGTCTGGATCTCGAGGAGTGTTATCAGTCCACCCCGGGTGAGGACGTTCCCCTCCCGGTAGATCAGCTGGGTCGTGGCGTCGTCGTCGCCGAAGGGTGGTTCGAACTCCTCCTCGACGCTGTCGAGTGTCTGCTGGGACGGGAGTCCCTCGGCGAAGGCGTCGGTTCCCTCCTCGGAGTCGATATCGCCCAGCCCGCCGGCGAACAGCGCCGTCACCAGCAAGAAGACGACGACAACCGTCCGCGACCGGTGGATTATCAGGTGGGTGAGCCCCTCGAGAGCGCGTTCGACGACGTCGCCGTTCATCTCATCGGTCGTCTATCCCGTCGGTGTCCGACGGCCGCTCGTCTTCCTCCTCGCCGAACGAGAAGACGTCCCCCGAGTCGTCGGCCTCCGGAGTCCCCTCGTCGGCCTCCGGAGCTCCCCCGTCGACGCGGTCGTCATCTCCCGCCGGGTCGGTCCGTTCACCGTCGTCTTCGGCCCCCCAACCCGGCAGCGACAGGTTGGAGACCCGGCCGACGTCCGGGACTCCGTCGAGACGTTCCCCGAGCGGGTCCCTGAACCACCACGCGAGGGCGAAAAGCGCGCCGAGCCCCGTGAGAGCTGCGACGACTAGCGCGATCGGCACGCCCCCCTCCGGTTCGGCGACCGTCACCGGAACCCGGTAGGTGTCGGACAGTTTTCGGTCGCCGTCTTCCTCGTACTGGAAGTCGACCCGGACGGGATAGGTCTGTGGCGTCGCGTCCTCTTCGGCCGACAGCTCGAAGACGACGGTCGTCGACGCGCCGGGCTCGAGTTCGGGGACGAACGCCTCGTCGTCGCCGTCCTCGAGGGGGGCGTTCGTGAACAGTTTCGCCTCGATGTCGCTGAGTGGCTCGTCGTAGATGTTCGTGACCTCGAGTTCCAGACGGTCGGTGTCACCCGTCTCGATCGTCGCGTTCGTCGCCTCGACCGTGAACTCATCGCGGCTGTCACCGACCTCGACGGTGGCGTCGACGGGGTCACCCGTCCGGACGTCATCGTCTGCGTTCCGATAGCGGACGTCGAGCTCGAGCAATCGGGGGCCCGGTTCGCCCTCGTCGGTGATGCCAAAGCTGAGGTCGAACGACGCCTTCTCACCGACCTCGAGGTCACCGACGGCGTACTGGGTCTCGCGGGCGAAGACGTTCGGACCGAGCCCGGGGCCGGAGTCGATCTCCGGGACGATCTCCTCGCCGTCGTCGTCGACCTGGACGACCACGTTCTCGACCGGTTCGGGGCCGTCGTTCACCACCGTTCCCGTAACGATCCCGTCCTCGCCGACCCGGAGATCGCTCTCTACGTCCTCGAGACTGAACGACTGGGAGTCGGCCGCCTCCACGCCGGTACGGACCTCACGCGAGAGACGATCGGAACCGTCGGCGCGGAAGTCGACGACGGCGGTGACGGGATACGTCCCCGCCGGGGCGTCCGCGGAGAGATCGAACCGGGTCTCGACCGTTCTCGTCTCTCCGGCCTCCCAGTCGCCGACGTACTTTTCGGTTACCTCCTCGAGGGGATCGAGGGCGGGATCGGGTGATGAGACCTGGACGGACGCGTCCTCGACGGGGTGGTCGCGGACGTTCGTGATCTCGAGGGAGACGTTCCCGGTGTCCCCGACGACCAGCCGCGAGTCGAGGGCTTCGGCCTCGAACGATCGCGTGGCTGCCTCGGCACCGACGGTGACCTCGCGGGACGTTCGATCCGCGCCGTCGGCACGGAAGTCGACGGTCGCCGTGATCGGGTAGGTGCCCGCCTGTGCTTCCTCCGAGAGGGCGAAGCCGGAACTCACCGTTCTCGTCTCGCCGGCCTCCCAGTCGCCGACGTAGACCTCCGCGTCCTCGCCGACGTCCTCGAGGTCCGCGTCCGGCGAACCGAGTTCGACGACCGCGTCGGTGACGTCGTCGTCCCGCTGGTTGGTCAACTCGACGGAGACGTCCCCGGTCTCCCCGACGACCAGCCGTGAGTCGACGCCCGAAGAGACGAACGACGCGTCGGTGTTCGTCGGTGCCCCGACCCGGATCTCGCGGGACGTCCGATCGACGCCGTCGTCGTCCCGGAAGTCCACGGTCGCGTCGACGGGATACGTCCGGGCGATCGCGTCGCCGGAGACCGAGAAGCCGGCGTCGATCGTCACCGTCTCGCCGACCCCCCACTCGCCGACGTGTTGTTCGACGTCCTCGTCTATCGCCTCGAGTTCCGCCGCTGGCGAGTCGACGGCGACTACGGCGTCACTCGCGTTTTCTACCCCCTCGTTCGTCAGTTCGATCGACACCTCGCCGGTCTCGCCGACGGTTAGCTCGGAGTCGACGGTCTCGCCGGCAAAGCGGGCACGGTCCTCGACGACGACCTCGACGGTCTCGGTCTCGGTCTCCGTGCGTTCGAGCCCGTTCGACGCCGTGTAGGTGTACTCGATCTCCACGTCGGCCTCGTAGACGCCCGCCTCGGCGTCCTCGTCGACTGCGACGGTGAACGACTCGGAGAACAGACTCTCACTCGACATCGTCGGCATCGGCGTCTCCGCCGTCTTCACCGAGATCGGCGCGTCCCCGCCCTCGAGTGTGACCGTCACGGCGCGTGCTTCGTCCTCGGGAATATCGCCGGGGTCGGCGTCCTCGTCGGGTGAGGCGGCGTTCCGGACCTCGAGTTCGAGCACCGTCTCCTCGCCCGGTTCGACGACGTTCTCCGGGAGATAGACCTCGAAGTCGGGGGCACTCGAGGCGCTGGCAACGAACGCCGACGGAACGGAAAGGAAGACGAGAACGAGGACGAGGACACCCACCACACGGATCCGTCTCATTACCAGTCAGTTCCCTCCGCTTACCTATCAACCCTTCGATTAAAAACAACAAGATTGTTGTTTGTTCCTGTAGAACGGGTGGTATGGACGCCACGACGACGTATCTCACCGACCTCGGACTCTCGACCTACGAAGCCCGGGCGTACGTCACGCTCGCCCGACACGGGCCGATGACCGCCGACCAAGTCGCTTCGAAGTCGGAGGTCCCACGCGGCCGGATCTACGACGTGCTCAACTCCCTGGCCGATCGAGCGCTCGTGCGCGCCGACGACGGGCGACCGAAGACGTACACGAACGCCGAGGTGTCGACGGCGATCGACGGGTTACTCGAGGCCCGGGTCGCGGAACTCGAGGACGAACGCCGGGAGTTCGAACGGACGGCCTCGACCGCACAGCGGGCCCTCGATGGTCTCTCGGCCGACATCACGAACGAGGACTTCGCCACGAGCGCGTTCCGTGACGGGGCGGCACGCGATCTCCTCCTCGAGCGGTTCGCCGCTGCGGAGTCGTCGATCCTGATCGCCACCGACGACGTCGCCGTGGCCCCGGAGTGGCGCGAGACGATCGCCACGCGGGTGTTGGAGTTACTCGAGGTCGACGTCGAGGTTCGTCTGCTGGCGACGGCCTTCGACGGCGTCACCGACCGATTCGACCGTCTCCGCGAGGCCGGGCTTTGCACCCGCCGAACCGACGCCGTCCCCCGACAGCGGTTCATCGTCATCGACGAATCCGAGGTCTGTCTCGAGGTCCTCCACCCACTCGAGAGCGAGGAACTGCTGGCGCTCGTGAACTTCCGTGACCCGGAGATCGCACGCGATCTCACCGAGAACTTCGAGCGACTCTGGGAACGTGGTGAGCCACCGGACGAACGTGCTGAGGCCGATGGATAGCGAACGAACGACGGACCGTGTGGAGGGGACACCGCGGACGTGCCCGTCCGAGTTCGTCCCTGTCTTGGGGCGGAAACGACGCGAGACGCGACCCCGGAACCGCCCTAGACCTCGACGCGCTGACCGCGCTCGCTCTCGGTCGGACGCACCTCGAGGTCCGCCCGGAGGGCGTCGACGGCTTCCTGGGGGTCGGTCTCGGAATCGAAGACGCGGTCGAACCCGAGCCGTTCGAAGAAGGCCCGGGT
>LKNC01000042.1 GCA_001564255.1 Natrialbaceae archaeon Tc-Br11_E2g1 | reverse complement strand
TTCGCACCTGCGGCCGTGATGTCGACCAGGATGTTCTCGAGCGTCTCGCCGGGGTCCATATTGTACGTCCAGGTCTGCCCCGAGGACACCTCGATGACGTCGTACTCATCGTCGTCCGCCGTGACAGTGGTGGTTCCGAGGCCACCGACGAGTGCCCCTACGACACCTGCTCTCTTGAGGTACGATCGGCGACTGACCCGTGAGTTACGGTCCGGATACTGACCTTCGTTCGTCATACAGCGTTTCGTCGCCCCCCCTCACGCCTCTAACGTTTCATTAATCAGTCCTATTTTTATATAATCCAGCCTCACCCATCCAGCGGGTACCCGTCCGGGCACACACCGCCCGCTGTGCGTAGTGACGGGGGCGCTGTCCACGGTCGGAGCCAGGTGAATCGCTCGTCCGACCGGAACGTTTCATAACGACGGCTATGAGTCGTTACCGGTGAGACCGCGACTTCCATTGCGGTCTTACCGGTAAACAGTCATAGCCATCATTATCACGGGGCGAGATAGGTACCGAGGCGGAGTCCCCGCCCCACCGGTTGCATTCCCGGAGTGTCTTGTCGGTTGTGATCAGAACGGAGTCATCAATGATAGCCGAGCAGTTCGAGATGTTCTTTCGTCTCCTCGTCGAGTGAGTCACTCGCTGTTTCTACTGTAACACTCGAGATCCGATCGACCATCTGCCGTGCTCTTTCCCTCGAAATAGACGGCTCTCCGAAGGCGTGTTCTGACGTGAGATAGTGGGTGAGGGTCGTCGCCAATACTGTCGGCGGGAACGACCCATTGAACGCACCTGTATAACTCGAAAAGAGCGCATCGAACGTTGCCGTAAACGGTAGAGCGAGCCTGCTCGTGTGGTTGAACGTATACCCACCGTGTTTCGTCCAGAGACTCGGCACGTCGTAGTTCGGATCGAGAGCCGTCCCTCGATACCGTTCGGACGGGCGCATGAGGCCCTGCGTGTACGCCGGCCTGTCCGGATCGACGCCACCGAGAAGTGAGTCACCATCGACGTCGTCCGTCGCACATCCGCCGGGCAGGAGTGTCTCGATCGTCGGGAACAGGTCAGTGTGGTGAACGAACGTCTCCGAAACCGTCGCGGGTAGAGACTCGTGGATGAACACAGTAGGGACGTACACGAGTTCCGGTGCAGTGGGTAACCCGTGACCGACAAAGCCACCGTGCTCCCCGAGCAGTTCACCGTGGTCTGCGAGGTAGATCACGAGCGTCGACTCGAGCAGCCCACGTCGCTCGAGGAGTTCCACTCGGCGTTCGAACCGAGCGGTACTCGCTTCGATCGTTTCGCGGTAGCGCCGGCGCAGTTCTCTTCTATCGGAGATGTCTTCGAAGACATCCGCCGTGGCCATCCCTTCGTAGCCAACGTACGGGGCATGTCCGCCGTTATCGTGTTCGATCACCAAGAACGGGTCTTCGACGGTCTCGAGGTCGACACTCCCGGGATCGTTCAGTATGTCCTGAACCGCTCGCCCCTCCCAGACGATCTCGTTGTATCCCGCTGTAACGTCGAGGTCAAAGAGTGTGGGCATCGATTCGTTGATCGAGTCGTTGAACCACGTAACTCCGTGTCGAGGTGCATGACGACCGGTGACGATACTCGACATCGACTGGGGTGTACAGAGCGCCGCGGCGGCGGTTTTACAGACTAGCCCACGCGTCGTGACCTGTTCGGGGAGGAAATCCCACCGCACAGAATCGGCAACGAAGACGTACACATTTTCGATAGCGTCGGTATCTAGCTGGGTTAGGGGTGCAGTTGAAATCACGAAGCTCACCTGTTGTCGGGGGAAATACGGGTCATGAACCCGTTTTGATCTCACCGAAGATCGGGCATAGTTATGGTTCAGATAACCGACTCGAGCGTGCCTGATCCGAGATTCGACCCGACACGCGTTGTACCGCCAGTTTTGACACACACGGGTTCACAGGTCCATGACCGACAGCATCACCGGACGAGGCGGCTAATCGGCGGAGAACGAGTTCGTCGTCTCTCCGCTCGCATCCGGAATCCACCGCCTGACCAGCGGGATCGAGAGCCCGAGTTTGTCTTCGACGACTGTGACGACGACGATGTCGTCGGACTCGAACCCACCGGTGAGACCGACAACGACGAGACAACCGAGTCCAGTGACGAGCAAGAACGGGAAGACCGTGAGGAGTGAGAGACTGACCCACGGGGCGAGGAGATAGGTGAACGGTATCAAGACCACAGGGAGGGCGACGTAACACCGTATCGCCTCCGGAGAAAACGGGGTGATGTCGTATCCGACTGCCAGAACCCCACAGATCACGATGTGAAGCGAGATGAGTGACACGACGGATGCGACACCAGCACCCATGAACCCAAACCGAGGGATCAAAGCGAGGTTTATCAGGACGTTCATCGTGATTCCGACCACGTTCCCGATAGCGATCCAGGACGTGACACCGATCGCTGACAGTGTTTCCCGATCACGCCCGGCTGCTGCACTCACGAAGAACCCGACAGCGAGGAGAGGCAACACCGACGCTGCCTCGAGATACGACGGTCCAAAAAAGATCCCGATGACGTCGGCGGGAAAAACCACGAGGAGCAAGAACGCGGGAAACGTGACGACGTACACCCACTTCGTTGTCGTCGTGTAGATGTCGTCGACAGTGTCACGTTCGCCACCGGCGTCAAGTCGAGAGGCGAGCGGGAGGTAGAGAAAGCCAAACGCACCCAGAACGACGGTCAGCCCGCTGGCAATCGGATATGCGGCGTCGTACATCCCTACCTCGTAGGAGCTGCGAAAGTATCCGAGCATCAGGGTATCAGTCGTCGTCAGCATGACACCGACGACCGTCGAAACGACGAGCGGGGCGGAGAAAACGATGAGTTCGCGCGTTCGCGTCCGGTACTCCCCGTACAGACGCATAACACGGCCTAACAGTACGTTAGCGAGAACGAACGTGAGGATCGCCGCAAGGACGTAAGCGACACCCACTGCGGCGATCGTCGCCCCGGCGAGTAACAGGATAGCGATCAGTCCGATCCGAAAGACGGGATAGAAGACGTTCTGGACGGCCATCGCATACACCGTTCTCTCGAACCCTCGGATAGCCGCGATCGCGATCTTGAATCCGCCGATGAACGGGAGCGAAACCGCGAGAAGGCGGATAAAAGTCACTGCCTGGTCGGTCTCGAATAGGAGTTGTGCAACTGTCTCCGCATAGACAAACAGGAGAGTGCTAACGAAAATCGAGAGGACGGCAGTGACGAGCAGCCCGCTCAGCCAGACCCCACGCTGGTCGTCGACCGAGTCATACCGTGGGACGAACCGAGAGACCCCCTGCGTGCAACCGGCGAGTGCGATCGTGGAGGTGATGGTCAAAAGCGCTATCCCGATGCTCACCTCTCCGTAGGCGTCCGGCGAGAGGAGACGTCCGACGACGACTCGCTCACCGAGTTTTGCTACCGAAGCGACGACACCGGCAACCATCACTATCGCTGCACTCGAAAGAAGCACCGACAACTCGTTCTCTCGGTCCGCCATCAGAGATAGCCTAGGTCTTCGAGTCGCTCGGTAACTTCCCCATCGTCGGGGGTCAGTTCGGTCTCACCGGTCCCGTACTGAACCCCATGGTAACTCCTCCGGTCCGGCCGGAGTGTAAGCACTCCGGGAGGGACGGATCCGGTCATCCGTTCGGGGACCGGCCGGCCGAGCAACCCCATCGTGATCGGAGCAACGTCAGTGAGCGAAAGACGGTCGATCGAGTTGGCCGGCGAAAACCCAGGGCCCGCACCGATAAACACACCCTCGGGTTTGTGGTCGTGTTTTTCGACGGGAATAAACTGCCGACCGAAGAGTGCATGCGAGACTGTGTGGTCCATACCCGACGGGAGGAAACAGACGTCGGGTGCGTCCTCGATAAATGGCCCGTCGTACAGCTTTTCGCGACGACAGACGAATTCGAACGCCGATTCCCCATCAGGGGTCTCGAGCGAAGAGAGGAGTGAAACCAACTCATCGCGGACGTCTTCATATGCTGTCTGCGGGACGACCCCGTTCGGTTCTCGGCCGGATAGGTTGACGCGAACTCCCATCCGAGACCCTTTCTCACAGTAGGCTCTCGAGGTTCGCCAATCGACGCGTTCGTTTACTGCTGTTGCTCTGAGAGCGTCCGGTGTGAGTTCGACGAGGGTGTCACCGAGCCCGACCCGTTGTGCACCACTGTAGACGTCTGCGGGAGTGATCCCCAGCCGAAACGCGAGTTTGCGACCGAGACCGATCGTCCGCTCGAGTCGACCGGGCTCCTGTTCTCCGACATCCGACTCGACATCGACGAGCTTTCGTTTGTCTATACCGCCTGTCGATTCCCCGCCGTCGGTTGTCGGTTCGACGAATCCGTGTTCCCGGAGGAGTTCGTTTACGTTGATCTGATAGCCGGTCACGGGGCCAATACCGTGATCCGAGCAAAGCACGACGTTTGCGTCGTCAACGACGTCGAGGACGTCCCCGACAAACCGATCAGCGGCCCTGTACACCTCCAGGAAACGGCGTTCATCTTCGTAGTGGTGAAAGACGGCGTCGGTTTTCTGAACCTGGAAGACGGCGAGTTCCCACTCGTGGCGTTCGAGCAATGCGACCGCCCCACGTCGCCGCTTGTCGATCAACTCGAGATAGCCCCTGAACTTGGCCTCGAGGTTGCTGTTCGTTTCATCGCTCGAGTAAATCGTGTACTCTTCGCCGATCGCGTCCGACAGTTCGTCTCGAATTCCGTCCGGATGGCCCGGTTCGTCCTCGGGGGCGAGATAGCCCGGAATGAGAATACCTTCGATCGGCTCTGCGGGGTGTGTTACCGGGACGTTCACGACGATCGACCGGGGGCCCTCGTTCGAGAGGTAGTCCCAGATAGCCGGCTGGTGAACGTCGAGACGGGAAACGTGGGTTCTACGGTCGGGGTATCCGTCGTACTCAAAGAACCCATAGACGCCGTGATAACTGGGGTCGGTGCCGGTATACATCGACGGCCAGGCACTCCCTGTCCAGGGAGGGTGTGTCGATCGAAGCGGGGCTTCGACACCGCTTTCGCGAACGCGGCGGATGTTCGGAAGGTGGTTCTCGAAGCGATCCAGATAGTGGAAGTCGAGGGCGTCAAACCCGAGGACTACCGTCTTCATCGTTTTCGGGTCAACCAGTAGCGATCGGGTTCGTTCGAATTTTGCGTGGCATCGGCACGCACTCGTACCGTCCGGTTCGTCAGGGTCATCAGTTCTAAAGCACACACGTCCGGGCTTTGTTATCGATCGATTTCTTCCGGCGTTGAGGACGCTGTGGCGGTGGTGGCCTCCCGGATCGGGCGGAAAGTCCGTCCTCGGGTCCAGGCCCGGGGTCGATCGATAGTAACACCGACCTAGCAGGCGACACCGTCGGTCACGGTCCTGTGAACCGAGACGGACCACAGCCGACCTCCCGACACGTCTCGGTGTGTCCATGCAACACCGTTTCCCCGAGCGTTCATCACGTGACGAGGTAGTAGGGGTCGTCTTTCATCTTCCCCGTCACGAGACGATCGACGTCCCGAATCGCCGTGACGAAGACGGAGAGGCCGTTGAGATCGTAGGTATCCAACGCGTCTCTCTTCCGCAGCTGTCGGTGCAGTTTTAGCTTGTTGAACGACCACATACCATCGTACTGGTGTGTCGTCTGATCGACCTCTACGGTCTCAGATCCGGTGTGTACGATCCCGGAAAACGTCCGCTCTTTCATGTAGGGTGCGTCGTTTCTCGCTTCGAGATGATGGAGATACGAACAGATGAGAAAGGGAGTCCCGATAGAGGCGACGAGCACGTCGTCCTGATTCAGGCGTTCGAAACACCCGTCCGTGCTGTACGTCGTACTATGCTTACAACCCTCGAACCGGTACTCACCCTGGACCAGAATCGACTTGATCGGGTCGTCGGTTCTGTAGTCTGCGTCCTCGAGGAAACGGCGTCCGAACGCACCGTGTTTGGGCTTCGAGTGGCGTTTGTCGTACACTCCAGAGACTTTAAAATAATCCGTGAAACCCGGGCAGAGTACCGAACGAAAATTGGCGTTTGCAGCTTCGATGATACGATCGTACGGGTCCCCAGGGAGTGCGGCACTCACATCGCGTAACCCGGCGTGAACGAAGAGTTCCGCGTGGCGATCGTATCCGGATAGCGCACGATGTAACGACCGTTCGTCGGCCTCTGTTACACTCCTTGGGCGGTTTTCAATCAGCTTGTGAACGGCGGCGTTCGACCATCGTGTCAGTTTCGGAGACACGGGGAGTACGCCGGCCCCCATTACATCACCCCTTCCGTACGGATCCGATCACGACCGTCGGCGGTTCGCTCGCGGCGGCTGCCCCTGGCGAACCACTCCGGAGATACCGAGTAGATCTCCCCGTGGCGATCGGCCACGTTGAACGGATTGACTGCGAGTCCGAACTCGTCGTCAGTTTCGAGGAACGCGTACGCGCTCGACGACGGGAGGGCCGAAATCCGTTCGCTGACGGTCCGACGGCGTTCGAACGAGCCCAGTTCGTACCACGTTTGATACCCGGACTGTGATGACGCGGCGAGCACACTGGCCGACCGACTGCACGAGTTTTCCGCGCCAGACGGAGCCGTGGTGTCGGCTCCAGCCTCCGCAGCAGTCGAAAGGACGACCCAGAACGTATCGGCAACCGCTAGTGTTTCCAGATAAAATATCGAGGAGTCGACGACACGAACGGTTTCGGGCTGGGGATCGACGGCCGACAGCTCGTCTCGAGGCAATCGGAGGACGCGGACGCGGTCGGCATACGAACAGTCCATTCCCCAGATAACCGAGTCCGGCGTAAACGTCAGCCCGACCGTTCGCCACTGTTGGCTCCCGGTTCCGATCCGTCTGAACTGGTTCGCATCGAACGTGCCGATCGCGCTCTCGTCGTCGGCGTCGCCGGTCGTACCCCAGAGACGGTCCCCGTACGGGTCGTGAAACACCCCGTGGAAGTGACGACAGTCGGGCGTCTCGAAGTACGTCGACCACGTTCGACCACGGTCGTCGCTAACCAGAACTCTCGCCGGCTCGTCACCGAAGGTGTATTCGCCGAGGAATACCCTGCCGTCGTACGTACAGAGCGACGTCGGTAACGTACCCATCGGCCCGGACGCCAGCGGGAGTTCGTACACCTGACGCCACGAGCCGCCCCCATCGATCGACCGGAACAACCGGTGGCCGACGGTCGCGAGGAGCGTCTCGCCGTCGATCGGCCAGACGTTCGTCGTCGTGTACCAGCCAGTCAGCGGGCTGAGAAGACGTTTGCACCAGTGTCGGTTCAGCGGCCCGAAATTGACCCGCTGTCGGCCTGTAAACGGAATATTCGGGTTCGGTAGCGTTCCCCGTGGTTCGAACCCTGTCCGTGGCGTCCACGCCCCGACTGTCAGTCCTCGAGTCGCATACAGCGTCCCGTCGTAACTCGAACCGATCTTCATTGGGGTGTAACGGTCTTGCTTTTTGATCACATATTGTTACTTATTAGTTACCATTGCCACACGTTTCGGGACGGTCTCTCGGACCGTTACAGTCGGGGGACCCACACTACCCCCGGAACGTAAACGTCGGTACAACTGGACACTCCGGGACCGTGATCGGTTGCCGTCGCCGACACCAGCGTGAGTGCACCACCCGGATCGCCACCACGGGTATCACCTCACTACCGGACCGTCCCCCCCTGGTATCGCATCCATAACTAACCCGTCGCTCCCGATTCGTCCCGGTATGCCGGTCTACACTGTTCTGGAAGCGAGTCGGGCCAGTTTGCGGGAAGCCACCACTCGAGGAGCCCGGCTACCGACATGACTGCGACCCGCTGGGGGCCAGGCCGGTCGGTCGCCGTCCCGGCGATCGCACCACCGAGTTCGGTCGCCTGCCTCCGGTCGCTCGGAAGACGCGGAATCAGGACGATCGCACTCTCCGAAGAGGAGTCGACGCCGGCGTTCCGGTCGAACTACTGTGAGGAGTCGGTGGTCGTCCCCTCTCCGTACGAGAACCTCGAGGCCTACAGGGACGCGTTGCTCTCGATCGCGATGCGCCCGGACGTCGCGACGATCGTCCCAGTCCGGGACGTCGACGTCTACGTCCTCGCGAGGGACAGATCCGCGTTCGCCGAACACGTCACGACGCCCTGGCCCGACCTCGAGACGCTCACTCGCGCGCAGGATCGGGTCGAGCTCTTCGACACCGCACAGCGAGTCGGCGTCCCCGTCCCCGAGACCCGACTCCTCGAGGACGGCGGTGACTGGGAGGGAGAGTGGATCGTGAAGTCGCGATACTGCGTCCTCGCCGACGAGTACGTCGACTGTCCGTCCGACCGGATCGTCGACCCCCCGACCACGAAGTATCTCCGTCCCGGCGTCAGACCGGACGTCGAGGCCCTCCGGGCGGAGATGGGCCACGTTCCGCTGGTCCAGGAGTACGTGCCGACGCCCGACGAGTACGGCTTTTTCGCCGTCTACGACCACGGCGAGGCGCTCGCGACCTTCCAGCACCGACAGCGGCGGGGGTACAGCTACGCCGGCGGGCCGAGTGCCTTTCGCGAGTCGGTCCGGATTCCGGCACTCGAGGAGGCCGGCCGGGCGGTGCTCGACGCGATCGACTGGCACGGGGTCGCGATGGTCGAGTTCTTGCGAGATGAGGACGGCGAGTTCAAACTCATGGAGGTCAACCCGAGGTTCTGGTCGTCGCTTCCGTTCTCCGTCCAGACGGGTGCTGATTTCCCGTACTACTACTGGCTGATGGCACACGACAGTCCGGAGCTGATCGACCACGAGTACGAGGCAGGGATGGCCGGGCACCTGCTACGCGGGGAACTGCTGTACCTGCGGTCGATCCTGTTCGAGGACATCGAGATCGTCGACCGACCCGATTTTTCCGACGCCCTGGTGGACGTGGCGCGGTCTCTCTACGAACATCCGCGCTTTGATTACCTCCGGACGGACGACCTCGGGCCGTTCGTACGGGACATGCTGAACGCCTACGACGCGTTCAAAGCGCCCGAACGCAGCGCCGGCGCGGGACGGAAGGGAACGCGCCGAACTGCAGCGAAACGGCTACTTGAGCGAACCAGCCACTCGCTGGTAGGCCGACTTCGCCAGTGACATCTCGAGGCCCGACGACTCGACGACGTAGTAGGGCCGAAGCTCGCCGTTGAACTTGCTTTTGTACTCACAGAGGCGTTCGGTGTTCGCGCCCACGAGGTCGTAGCCGGTGACGGACTCGTAGGCCGGCTCGGTGAGCAGATCCTCGAGGATCGCCCGGTGGAGCAGGTTGTTCACGCTCACGTTCTCGTAGGAGGCCGCGACCCCACCCTGCCAGTAGTAGGCGAGGTCCGGCGAGTGGAGTGTGATGATCCCGCTCAGGTACTCGCCCTCGGGGCTTCGAGCGACGTAGACACTCCAGCGGTCCTCGGGGAGTTCCACGAGCAGATCCCGGAGGAGTGCCCGACTCATCGGCGGCGAATCGTCGTGGGCCTCGTACTGTCCGACGACATCGTCGTAGACGCGCATGGCGGCGTCGACGCCCTCGAGACCGATCTCGACGTCGAGGTCGTCGAGTCGACGCATCTCGTTGCGAAGGGACTTGCTGAACCCCGCCATCACGCTCTCGAGGTCGGTCCCCTCGAGGTCGACCACGTAGGTGAACTCCGGCGAGAGCGTAAACTCGCGCCAGCGGTAGGGGCGGGGGTCGTCGTACTCGAGCGGGCACACCATCCGAAAGAGCGTCGTCCGGCTGTCGGCCTCGAGTTCGTCGACGACGTGGTCGACGAGTTCGGCGTTGATCCGTTCGCCTTTCCGTCGTTTGGGGCTGTTCGGGTCGACGATCGGCCCGAGCCGGGGAACGCCGGAGGAAAGTGGCGGGGTGAGGATCGTTCGGCCGACCCCGCGATCGGTGACGAACACCGGGACCATGCCGACGGCCTGGCCGCCCTTGTACGCACAGAATAGCTGTAACTGCCCGTCGGTGTGTCTCTCGAGGACCGCCAGCGCCTCGGGTTCGTGAAACAGTTCGTAGCCGTCCGCTGGCAGTGCCTCGCCCCACTCTTCGAGTCCGATCCGTTCGACGTCCATACAGGCCGAGTCGAACGTCGTCCGGTTTCGTTATTTAATCGCTACCTGACAGTAACGGACCTCTATCGGTCACACTGCCGGAGAAACGTCACTGAACACTCGATCGCGTCTCACGGCCCGCTGCCAGCGGCGACGGCCGTTCGAGTGCAACCGAGTGTGAACCGTGTTCTCCGGCAGTATCAGGACGTGAGCGTCTCGAGGATCGCTCGCCAGTCCTCGCCAGCCCGCTCGAGGGAGAACCCCTTGCCGGTGGCCGCCGCCCGCTGGCCGATCGCCCGTCGGGAGGTGTCGTCGGCGAGCAACCGCTCTATCGCCGCGGCGAACGTCTCCGGTTCCCGGTCGGGGACGAGCAGGCCGTTCTCGCCGTCCGCGATCACGTCCGGGATCGAACCGACCGGAGGAACGACGGGCACGAGCCCGGTCGCCATCGCCTCGACCATCACGAGCGGGAACGCGTCGCGTCTCGAGGTGAGCACGAAGACCTCGCCGCGGTGGTAGTACTCCGCCGGCTCGTCGACCCAGCCAGGGAGGTCGACGCAGTCGTCGAGGCCCGCCTCGTGGAGGGCTGCCTGGACGTCCGATCGCAGTGGACCGTCGCCGACCATCACTGCCCGGACCTCACTGGCGTGCGCTCGAGCCTCGAGTTCCGCGAGGGTCTCGACGAACCGCAGGGGGGCTTTCTCAACGCTGAAGCGACCGACCCAGACGAGGTCGTACTCGCTCTGTTTGGCGTCCTCGAGGGGCCGGTAGGTTTCGACGTCGATCGCGTTCGTCAGGATCTCGATTCGGTCTTCGGGGACCCCCATGTCGGCGAGTTCGTGCGCGTGGGTTCGGCCGGGGACGGAGACGGCGTCGAACCGGCGAAACGCCGCCCTCGGAAGGGGGCCGTACCACTGGTGGGCGTGGTGGTCGAGGTCGATGCCGATGATTCCGAGGTGAGCGGGGTAGCCGTAGACGGTCCGCAACGCGAGCGCGTAGAGGCCGTAGGGGACCAACGAGATCGACGCGACGGCATCGTACTCGTTGCGATAGCCCTCGTAGAGAGCGAGAAAAAACAGGACGAGGATTCGGAAAACGCGGGGACCGATTCGGGGGACCGGAACGTATCGCGCCCCGTCGATCGTGCACTCGGGGTCGAGTGTGACCAGCGTCACCTCGTCGGCGACGTCGGCCAGTGGACCGAAGTGACGGGCGTTTTTCCGTGAGAGACCGCTGACGACGAGCACGCACGTCGCCTCCGGCGGGGTTTCGGCCTCGGCCGATCCAGAGGTGGAGACCCCTCCGCCTCCCCGTCTCCCGGAGGGGGTCCCGCCCCCTCGAGTCGTCGCCCCACCGGCGTCGACCCGGTTCATGGCCCACCCTCGAGTCGCGCTGCCCCCGGCGATCGCGGGACGCCGGTGCGTGCGAGCAGGTACTCAGAGAGTGCGTACGACATCCAGGCCTGACACCACCGCATGAGCACCACCCGTTTGGTGTGGAATCGATGTTTTCGGTAGTAGTACCTGCCCTCGCCGGCGGCGAGGTTCTCCCCGACCCACTCGAGGATCCGGCGGGCGAACTCGAGGTCGCCCTCGCGGGTGAACACGAGCGCGCCCTGCGTGCTGGCGTGGACGTCCCGGGGGTAGGCGTTCGTCTCGTCGAAGTTCGGTGTCCCGTCGGTCTCGAAGAGCACGTCACGATAGAACGCCAGCGCGGCCTCGAGGACGTCCGCGTAGCGGTCGTCACCGGTCACGTCCCGGTAGCGTCCGAACGATTCGATGATAAAGCCATTGTGGTGGCTGTCCATCGAGAGGTGGGAGGCGTCGGCCGGGACGCGGTACGGCCACCCACCCAGCTCGGTCTGGCACCCCGCGACGTGATCGAGTATCTTTCTGGCGCGTTCTCGTAACTCCTCTTCCCCGAAGTACGCGTAGAGGTCGACGAGCATGCTCGCACCCAGGGCGGCCGCGTTGAGCGTGTAGGAGTCCCCGGGGTGGTTCATGTGGTAGTCGATCTTCGCCCCCTCTGGACTCTCCCTGTAGTTCAGATCGTCGAGCAGGAAGTCGACGGCCGTCCGGGCGACCTCGGCGTACTCCGGGTCGAGGTGGGAAGCACAGAGCAGCGCCCGAACGGCGTACGTCGTCGAGACGATGTCCGCGTCGTTCGGGACACCTTTGGTGTGGAGGTGTTGGATCTCGTGACGATGGCCGCCACAGAAGCCGCTGTAGCCCCGACAGCGTTCCTCGAGCAACCAGTCGGCCAGTTCGGTCGTCTCGGCGACGGGGTCGAAGCCGGCCGGACGGGAGTCGAAGCCTCGAGCGATGTCGTGATAGTTCAGGTTCGCCATCGCGAACAGCGCCCCACCCTTGTAGTTTCGACGGGTTTCGACCCGAAAGAGCGGTCTGACGTCCACGGGCGCACGCTTGACGAGTTCCTGGACGACGAGGTTGAGCCACCGGTTCTCGAACGGGAGACCCTGGAGTAACCGGCTGCTCATCCCGTCACCGTAGTCGGGTCCGGCGTACCCCCGACGGCGGGCGTACTCGAGGGTCGCCTCGAGGGCCTCGAGGGACTGTTGGTCCTCGCGGGAAAGCGACGGGCCGGCCTCGAGCGTGGTCGTCGTGTTGGGTCCGGTGAGTCCTGAAGAGTCCATCTACGGACACCTGGCAATCCGGGCGCATTATTATAGGCTGACTACTCGGCCCACGGGAGTTTCGTGTCGCGTCGTCGGTATCGGTAACGACCACCCACCGTCTCCGGTACGAACGGGATTACAAACCCCGCTCTACGAGTGGTCTCTGTGAGATGAGGGTCCTGTTTTTCGTCAACACGCCGGCACACGCACACCTCTACAAACACGCCGTTTCGCGACTGGCCGATGCGGGCCACGACCCGCTCGTTCTCGCGCGAGATTACGGCTGCACCGTCGACATCCTCGAGTACACCGACCTGCCCCACGAGGTCTACGGCTACTGTGGCACCTCGAAGGGCTCACTGCTCGCCCGCCTGCCCGCCCACTACGCCCGGGCGATGACTCGAGCCCGGCGGTTCGATCCGGACCTGATCTTCGGGATGGGTGGGTACGCCGCCCATACGGGTGCGGTTCTCGACACGCCCGCTGTCTTGCTCATCGACTCCGAGGCGACCTCGCTCGATCACTCGGTGTCGACGCCGTTCGCTCGCGCGGTCATCACGCCGGATACGTTCCGCGAACGGCTCTGTCCCGACCACTACGTGTTCTCGAGTTTCAAAGAGTGTGCGTACCTCCATCCCGAGATCTACGAGCCGGACCCGACGATCAGAGCGGAGCTGGGACTCACGGCCGACGAGCCGTACGTCGTCGTCCGGCTGAACGCCTTTGGCTCCCACCACGACGTCGGCAAGGAGGGGCTCACGCCCGAGCGTCGCCGCCGACTGATCGACGAACTGGCGAGCGAGGCGACGGTGCTCGTCTCCGACGAGGGCGGTGACTTCGACTTCGGTGCCGTTCCCGCCCGCCCGTTCGACCTGCACCCCGCCCGCATCCACGACGCCCTCGCCGAGGCCTCCCTGCTGGTCGCCGACACCCAGACGATGGTCACCGAGGCCGCCCTCCTCGGGACCCCGGCGATCCGATCGAACTCCTTCGTCGGCGAATCGGATATGGGCAACTTCCTCGAACTCGAGAGACGGGGTCTGATCTACAACGAGAGCGAGTTCGGGGCGGTCCTCGAGCGGGCGACGACCCTCCTCGAAGCCGACGGCGTCGCCGACGTCTGGGCGAGACGACGACGGGCGTACCTCGAGACGAAAGAGAACCTGACGCGGGTGATCCTCGAACTCATCGCGGCGGGCGGTCACGCCTCGAGGGTTCCCTCACTGCGCGCGTTCGGGAGTGACCCACAGACCGGTGCCGACTCCCCTCCGGTGGGGGATGTGTCCGCGACA
>LKNC01000041.1 GCA_001564255.1 Natrialbaceae archaeon Tc-Br11_E2g1 | reverse complement strand
GAACGACGGCAGCGACTCGAGCGCGAGCGGTGAACGGCCGGTCTTTCGCAGGACGGGGATCTGCCGTCACCAGTAACTCGTCTCGACCCGGTGACTAGCACTGACGGCGAGAGCCGAGAGGGCGACGACGAAGCCGACGGCGACCGCGAGCGCCCCGAACGTCGCCGCGTCGACGCCAGCCTCCGTCCAGGGCCCATGGTTGTCTACGAACCCGTAGAACCCGACGGCCGCCGTAGCGACGATCGCGAGCGTTCCGGCAAGTCCCAGCAGTTTCCGTTCGAGTGTGTCCATACGCGTCCACTCACACGGAATCACCATAGTAGACACGGCCACGAGGTGGGGCCGACGTTCCGGAACGTTTAGCAACGTAAAGCCCGGAGTGAAAGCTATGGGGCTGTTCGACTCGCTGTTTCGCTCGAGTGAGATCCTCGGGATCGCCGAGGAGACCCTCGAGTTCACACTCGAGTCCGCGGAGGCGACCCATCCAAACGAGTATATGGGTATGCTTCGTGGGACGGAGGCGTCCGACCTCGGGCTCGACCGGAGCGGGCTCGTCATCACCGACGTGCTCGTTATCCCGGGAACCGAGGCGAACAGCGTGAGTGCAACGGTGCGGACGAGCCAGATTCCAAACGACGTGAAGTCCTTGGGCAGTGTCCACTCCCATCCAAACGGCGTGTTACGCCCGTCGGCTGCGGACCTAGAGACGTTTACCCGCGGCTCGGTCCACATCATCATCGGTGCACCCTACCGACGGGACGACTGGCAGGCCTTCGACTCCGAGGGGAGTCCGACGACGTTGAACGTCATCGACGTGGACTTACCCGACACCGAGGAGTTTTTCGACTTCACACAGGCGGACATCGACGAGGAGCTTCGAGAGGGCGGGGTCGAACGCGACGAGGATACGCGACGGTGGAGCTAGACGATGACAGAACGCCACGACGACAGTGAGAGGACAGGACGGACCGTAATCGCACAGGGAACCTTCGATCTCCTTCATCCCGGCCACGTTCACTACTTAGAAGAGGCTGCGAAACTCGGCGATCGGCTCTGTGTGATCGTTGCCCGGCGAACGAACGTCGATCACAAGGCCCCGCCGATCTGTGACGGCCGCCAACGACGGGACGTGGTTGCCGCCCTCGAGGCCGTCGACGAGGCGATCCTGGGCGACGAGGAGGACATCTTCACGCCGATCGAGAATCTAGAGCCCGACGTGATCGCGCTGGGACACGACCAGCACCACGACGACGCGGCGATCGAGGGCGAATTACGGCGACGGGGGATCGACTGTACGGTCTGTCGGGTCGATGGACGCGAGCCGCGATACGAGGGGGAACTGCTCTCGACGCGGCTGATTATCGATCGGATTCTCGAGCAACGCTAGGGGTCGACGTTTCAACGGGATAGAGAGCCGGTAGCGTCGCTATTCGGTTTCGGCTCGAAAGAAAAGCAGTAGTTGTGAACTCGTCGTCTCCGACTTACCCGAAGAGGTTGCCGAGGCCCTCACCGCTGGCCTCTTCTTCCTCGTCGTCATCGTCGTCCTCGGTCGTGTCCGGGACGTCGGCTTCTTCTTCCTCGTCGTCGTCATCGTCGGCTGCGCTTGCGGCCGCGCCACCGGCAGCACCGGCTGCGGGGACCGCAGCGGCCTCGGAGACCGCTTCCTCGATGTCGACGTCCTCGAGTGCGGCGACGAGCGCCTTGACCCGGGACTCCTCGACGTCGACGCCGGCAGCGTCGAGAACGCCGGTAATGTTGTCTTCGTTGATCTCTTCGTCCGTTTCGTTCAGGATGAGTGCAGCGTATACGTATTCCATTGTTGTAGTCCTCCGTTATCCGAACATCGCACCGAGACCTTCCGCACCGTCGCCGTCGTCGTCGTCGTCGGCGTCGTCGTCGGGTTCCTCGGTATCCTCTTGGTCGTCAGCCGATTCGTCTTCCTCGGTCTCTGCCGGTTCGGCGGCGGGAGCCTCGACGTCCTGGAGTTCCTCGGGCAGGGCCTCCTCGTCGTCGATCCGGGCAGCAAGCGCACGCAGCTGTGCGTCGGCCTTGCTGATCAGGTCGGGCATGAGCTCTTCGTCCTCGATCGCGGCCTGGAGGCCGAGACTCTTCGCCTCGCCCGTCGCTTTCGCGATGAGCGTCGGCGCGGTCTGGGCGGTCGGGTAGCTCGCGTTGACCGAGAGGTTCCGGGCGCGTGTGGCGGCGGTCGCCACGTCGCTCTCGTAGGCCTCGACGTCGATGTCGAGGTCCTCCGGGTCGAAGAGCACGCCTTCGGAGTGGACTGCACGAAGGTCGAGTCCGACCTCCTTGGGCTCGATACCGAGTTCGTTCAGGACGTCGGCGAGGTCTTTCGAGACTTCCTCGCCGGCGTCTAACACCGTCGAGTCCTCCATGACCTGGATCGAACCGTCCTCGATCCGGGCGTTCGCGCCGACCTGCTGGAGTTCGCCGACGAACGGCCCCGGATCGACACCCGTGTCACCCTCCGGGATGACGATGTCGTTCGGGGCGACCTCGCCCGCACCGATCGGAGCCGGCGTCTTCGAGGCCTCGAGTTCCTTGTAGAGTGCGAAGGGGTTGTCGTTCGTTCCGATGAGGCCGACCTGTCCGTCGACTTCCCCGGTTAGCTCGCCGAGTCCGGCGGCCTCGAGGGCACGCTCTAGGAGCGTGTTCCGGCTGACGCGCAGTTCGGCGGTTCCGTAGAGGTTTCGGCGCATCCCCTGGAGCTGTTTGCTCGGGATGCCGGCGATGCCGACGATACCGACGCTCTCGTAGCTCTCGATGAGCTCTGAGAGTCGTGCGACCTCCTCTTTTTTCCACTGTGGGAGATTTTCGGTTTTGCGTTCGGCTTCCGCGCTCATCTTAGGCCACCTCCACGGCGGGCCCCATCGTGGTCTTCACGTAGACCGAATCGATGTTTTGAGGGCCCTTCTCGAGGTCGGCGTGCAGGCGCCGAAGGATCACGTCGATGTTACTCGAGATCTCCTCGGCGCTCATGTCCTCCGCGCCGACGCGCGTGTGGAACGTCCGTCGGTCCCGGGAACGGACCTGCACGGTGTTTTTCATGCGGTTTACCGTCTCGACGACGTCGTCGTCAGGCGAGAGCGGAGTCGGCATCTTCCCCCGTGGGCCGAGGACGGTACCGAGGTACCGACCGATGTCTTGCATCAGCGCCTCTTCGGCGATGAAGAAATCCGTCTCGTCGGCCAGGTCTTTGGCCTCGTCGTCGTCGTCGCCGAGGTCGGACAGCGCGTCGCTGTCGAAGACTTCGTCTGCGACCTCTTCGGCGCGGACGGCGGTCTCCCCTTCGGCGAAGACGACGATCGTGGTCTCCTGTCCGGTCCCTTCCGGCAGGACGACCGACTCGTCGACACGGTTTGACGGTTCGTCTAGGTCAAGATCGCGCAGATTGATCGCGAGGTCTACCGTCTCGGTGAAGTTCCGATCGGGCGACTCCTCGAGTGCGCGAGTCACTGCTGTTTCAATATCCGAATCTGCCATCGTTCACCTCCGTAGTACGCAGGGTATGCTCCTACGGGTCAGTGAAACAGGCACTCGCCTGTCTCCTTTGGACGGAAGGTGATGGCGAACTTAAACCCGTCGAACTGGCTCCTCGAGGGGCGAAGCGCGCTTTGAGCGCCGGTGTTCGTCCCCGTCGCCGGCAGTTGCCCTCCCTCGTCCTCTCGTAAGCCCGGAGCGGTGGTACTCTCGGTGTGTTCACCGGGATCACGTTTGTGACTGTATATTACACCGAAATTCACTTCCGTTTCGATAGCGGATACGTCCGGTGACGATGGTGCCCTCACAGCGACCGGTACTCGAGACGACGGCCGAGGGCGGTGGCCTCCCGTCGGTCGCGACCGTCCTCGATGTGTCTCGTGATCTGGGTGTACTCGGCCTCGGTGCCGGCGGGTTCGTGGCGACGGTGGTCGTCGCAACGACCGTGATCGGCCTCTTTCCGGCCTACGGGAAAGGTGCCGTCCGGAAGGCGGCGGGAAGCCCGCTGCTCTCGACGCTGATCGGTGTCCCGCTCGTGTCGGTCCTCGGTGGGCTCTCTTACACCGGCTTCGTGCTCGCCGGGACCGACGTCGGGACGTTCTTCGCCGTCCCACTCGTCGTGGCCGGGGTGCTTTTGTTTCCCGTCTGGGCCGCCACGGGGCTCGTCGCGATCGGGAGTATAACTGCCCGGGTAGGAGCCGAATCGCTCTCGGTCGGGGTGATCGTGGGTGGGATCGCCGGCGGCATCGCCACACTCACTGCGCCCTACGGGATCGCTATCCTCACCCTCGCCGCGGCCGTGGGTGCCGGCGGTAGCACTCGAGTGATCCTCGGAGGCGGCCCCGGTTCTGACCGTGTCGTCCCACCGACAAACCGGATCTGATCGAAAAGTAACGGACCGTCGGGGGACAGCCGATCGGGCTGGTGAGCGCAACCGCTGGTTTCACTCGGCCAGAACGTCGTCGAACTCGCCAGCGTCGACTTTCTCTTTGAACTCGCGGGCGTCCTCGCCTTCGATGGTGACACCCATCGAGGCACAGGTGCCGACGACTTCCTTCGCGGCGTTTACGGTGTCGTACGCGAGCAGGTCGGGTTTTTTCTGCTCTGCGATCGTTTTGACCTGATCGATCGAGAGATCGGCGACGAAGTCCTTCTGTGGTTCCCCACTACCGGTTTCGAAGCCAGCCTCGTCTTTGACCAGTGCCGCCGTCGGTGGGACACCGACGTCGATCTCGAACGATCCGTCGTCTTCGTACTCGACGGTGACGGGCACTTCGGTCCCGTCGAACGCCTCAGTCCGGTCGTTGATCTCGCCTACGACCGCCTGTACGTCGACGGGCGTCGGTCCGAGCTCGGGACCGAGCGGCGGGCCAGGGTTGGCCTGGCCACCCGGAACGAGCACTTCGATGGTTCCAGCCATACCCGATAGAATCCCCGCACGAGTTTTAAGGGTTGCTTTTTCGGGCAGTCACCACGTGGCCGCGTACCGTGGTGACTCTCACCGGAACCGATCGACCGTCACTCGAGGCCCCCGACCGTCGACTCGACCCACTCGGCGTACTCCGCCAGGACGTGGTCCTCGTCGAAGCGTTCGAGACAGGGAACGTCGTGGGGGTGAACCTCACGGATACACTCTACGAGATCGTCGTAGGCCTCCTCGGTCGTCTTCGCGAGTAGGAGTGTCTCCTCGTCGTGGATGATCTCCCCCTCCCATCGGTATGTCGACTCGATCGGCAGCCGGTTGACACAGGCGGCGAGGCGGTCCTCGAGGAGGGCCTCGACGACGTCCCCGGCGGCGTCACGCGGAACCGTGATGTAGATCGTCGGCATGGGAGGGGGTACGCCGACGGCCGGGAAAAACGTAGCCGATCTCGGGCGTCGCCTCGAGGCGCAGGCCTCCGTCGGGCCGTTCGACCGACAGAGACGTCCAACGTGTTGAGACGACGGTCGACGCCGACTGCTACGCCCGGACGCGTTCTACTTTCCCTACGCAAAGACGTGAAAAAACGGCGGGAATTGAGAAGGCTTACTTCCCCCCAAACACAGTTGCCGTGTATATGGGGTATTTCGACGTACCGGAGATCGACTACACCCGGTACACGAACCGCCAACTCGCGGCGGTTCCGCTCGCGGTCCTCGCGGTTGCACTCGCGATCCTGGGCGGATGGTACGTGATGTTCGGGACACCCGTCTCGCTCGGGCTCGAGTTCGGCGGAGGGACCGAAATGACGGTCGAAACGACGACCGACGAGAGCGACCTTCCGGCGGCGTTCGAACAGGAGCCGACGAACGTCCAGACGGTACAGGCGGCCGATAACCAGTATATCGTCCAGTTCACCTCGACCGAACAGGAGGCGTTGAGCGACCAGGCGGAGGCGAACCTGGAACCGACTGGGGAGGGTGACGTCGTCCAGTCGGTGTCGGTGACCTCCGCGAGTTTCGGCGAACAGACCCAACAGACCGCTCTGCTCGGGATCGCCGCCGCCTTCCTCGGGATGAGCGTCATCGCCTTCTTGCTCTTTCGGACGTTCGTCCCGTCGATCGCGATCGTGATCTCGGCTTTTTCGGACATCATGATCCCGCTTGCCTTTATGAACGTCGTCGGGATCGATCTCACCCTCGGGACGGTCGCTGCGCTGCTTATGTTGATCGGGTACTCCGTCGACTCGGATATCCTCCTCAATAACCACATCCTCCGTCGGGGCGGTGACTTCTACGAGAGTACCCACCGTGCGATGCGAACCGGCGTCACGATGACGGTCACGTCGATGGTCGCAATGCTCGTGATGGCGATTTCGGCGTACGCCTTCGGTGTCGGACTGCTCGCATCGGTCGGCATCATCCTGTTCGTCGGACTCGCGGCGGACCTCATGAACACCTACATGTTGAACCTCAGTCTCCTTCGATGGTACAAGTTCGAGGGGGTGAACCGATGAGCGCGACCGGCTTTCTCAAGGAGAACTGGCGGCTGATCTTGCTCGTCGTCTTCGTGATCGGCGCACTCGTTGCCCTGTTTATGCCCGGCGGCGTGATGGGCGACGACAACCCAATAACCGCCGACGAAGCGGTCGGTGAAGACGACGAAAGCGCGGCCGAACGCGGACTGACGAACCTACAGTACGGCCTCGGCCTCGACGGGGGGACCCGGATCAACGTTCCGCCCGTCGGCATGACCGCCGAGGGCCTCGAGATCGAACCCGACGACGAACTCGAGGTCGAACGGGCGCTGTACGACGAACTCGAGGTCGAGGAAGCCGACGTGACCGTCCGGTTCGACGAGGACGCAAACGCCCACACAGCGGAGGTGTTTGACGGCGACGTCACGGAAAGTGACTTCCGCGACGCGCTGAACGCAGCGGGCCTGGAGGTCACCGAAGACGACGTCCGCGATGGGGTGACCGCCGAAACCCGCGAGAACATGATCCGGACGATCGAGTTGAAAATCGACGAGGCCGGACTGGCCGGTGCCCGGGTCACAGAGCAGTCGGCGATCGACGGCAGTTACTTCATCACCGTCGAGGTACCCGATATGACCCCTGGCGAACTCCGCAGTCTCCTCGAAGAGCGCGGGGTCGTCGAGGTCTGGGCACACTACCCCGACGGGGACGAACAGGTAAACGAGACGGTTCTCCGCCAGGACGACTTCGCCACGATCGACCCGGCGGACTACAACGAGCAAAGCGGTCACCACGTTCCCGTCTCGATCACCGCCGAGACGGCCCCGGAGTTCCAAGAGCAGTTGAACGAACTGGGCTTTACCGACGAAGGCGTCGGCCAGTGTGCTGGCTATGACGGCTGGCAGCAAGAAGAGAACCAGTACTGTCTGCTCACCGTCGTCGACGATGAGGTCGTCGACGCCCACTCGATGGGGTCGGACCTCGCGCCGTCGATGCGAACCGGTGAGTGGGCGGACGATCCGACGTTCGTCATGCTGGCCCCGACTCAGCCCGAAGCCCACTCGCTGTCGGCGAACCTGCGAGCCGGTGCCCTCGACGCACCGCTTGATTTCAGCCAGGAACAGACGTTCTCGATCTCCCCGGCACTGGCCGACCAGTTCAAGACCTACTCGCTTTTCATCGGGATCCTCTCGGTGCTCAGCGTGAGTGGGATGGTCTACCTGCGATACGCTGACGTCCGCGTCGCAGCGCCGATGGTCGTCACGGCACTCGCGGAGGTCGTCATCCTGCTTGGGTTTGCCGCCCTGATCCGAATGCCACTGGACCTCGCTCACATCGCCGGATTCATCGCCGTGATCGGCACAGGGGTCGACGACCTCGTGATCATCGCCGACGAGGTGATGGACGAAGGTGAGGTCAACTCCCGGAAGGTCTTCGACTCGCGGTTTAGCAAGGCCTTCTGGATCATCGGGGCCGCTGCAGCGACGACTATCATCGCGCTCTCACCGCTCGCCGTGTTGAGCCTCGGTGAACTCACCGGGTTCGCGATCATCACCGTTCTCGGCGTGTTGATCGGGGTCTTCATCACCCGGCCCGCCTACGGTGACATCCTGCGAATCCTGCTGACCGGCGACAAGTAATATGCCATTCGGCGTCGACGAAGCCGGGAAGGGGCCGGTGTTCGGGTCGATGTTCGCCGCGGCGGTGTACGTCAAAGACGACTCGAGACTCCCCGACGGCCTCGACGACTCGAAGAGACTCACACCGACGCGCCGCGGGGAGTTCGCCACGGCGCTCAGAGAGGACGACGAAGTCGCGATCGGCCTCGCCGAGGTCCCCGTCTCCCGCATCGATGATCCCTCGACGGACATGAACACGCTGACCGTCACCGCCCACGCCGAGGCGATCGACTGCGCTGTCGGCGACCTCGAGGCTCCCTCGGGGCTCTGTGACGCCTGTGACACCGACGCCGACCGCTTTGCCCGCCGGGTCGCTGAGAACTGTTCGGTCGGGGTGACCGTCGAGGCCCGCCACGGGGCCGACGCCGAGTCACCGGTCGTCGCCGCCGCGAGCGTCGTCGCCAAGGTCGCCCGCGACGCCCACGTCGGGGAGATCGCCGACGAATACGGCGAGGTCGGCAGTGGGTACCCGGCCGATCGAACCACGAGGGCGTTCCTCGAGTCCTACGTCGAGGAAAACGGCGAGTTACCGCCGTTTGCCCGCTCGTCGTGGTCGACCTGTGAAGACGCCCTGGCTGCTGTGAGCCAGACCGGCCTCGAGGACTTCTCGTAGGGCGTCGTCATCCGATCCGCAGGCAGTCACTTGAGTTTGAACGGGTTGTCATCGCCGTCGCTCTCGCTCTCGTAGGGTTTTCGTGCTGTGATCGTCACCGTCGCTTCGGGGTCGTCCTCGTCGGCCCACGGGCTGTCGTACGCCGAGAGTTCGACGTCGGTCACGTCCCAGCCTTCCGCCTCGATCAGTGCAACGAGCGTCCGCTGGTCGGCGAGCATGTCCTCGTCCATGCATCCCGGGTTCGTCGGACGCGGTCGTAGGTGTTGTGTCTCCAGCGACGGTCACCGCGCTCCGGTTACTGCCGGAATATGTAATCAAATTCGGTTTCGCATCGTCGAATTTTCCAACGTGTTTAACTTGATTCAGGTACAATGAGGGGGCATGCTCACCGACGATTTCGGGCGAGAGGTGACAGGGGTTCGCGTCTCGCTTACCGATCGGTGTAACTTCGACTGCGTCTACTGTCACAACGAAGGACTCGGCGACACCCGGGGCCCGATGGAAGCCCAGGACGACGAGATGGACACCGACGACGTCGTCCGATTTCTCGAGGTCGCCGCGGAGTTCGACGTGGAGGCGGTCAAGTTCACCGGCGGCGAACCGATGTTACGCCAGGACCTAGAGGAGATCATCGAGCGGACCCCCGACTCGATGGAAGTCTCCCTCACGACCAACGGCACCTTCCTCCCGGGGAGAGCCGAGGCTCTCGTCGACGCCGGCTTAGAGCGAGTGAACGTCTCCCAGGACGCCCTCGACCCGGAGGTGTTCGCCGAAGTCACCCAGACTGGGAGTTACGACCGCGTGATCGAAGGCGTCGAGGCGGCCCTCGAGGCGGGGCTCGACCCCGTGAAACTCAACATGGTCGTCTTCGAGCACACGGCCGGCTACGTCCCGGGGATGGTCGACCACGTCGCCGAAAACGACGGCCTCCAGCTCCAGCTCATCGAGTACATGCCCGAGCTCACCGGCAAGCCCGAGTGGGCGATCGACATCGATCGCGTCCACGACTGGCTGGCCGAACAGGCCGAGGAGGTCGAGTACCGCGAGATGCACGATCGGCGACGGTACTGGATCGCCTCGCCCGAGGGTGACTCGGGCCGCGGGATGGTCGAGATCGTCGACCCCGTCGAGAACCCCACCTTCTGTGCGAACTGCCACCGCGTCCGGGTGACTCACAACGGCTATCTCAAGGGCTGTCTCAACCGCAACGACGACCTCAAATCGATGGGTGAGATGACCAAACCCGAGATCCGCGAGACGTTCCGCGAGGTCGTCGCCGAACGCGTCCCCTACTACGGCGAGTACATGATCCGCGACGGCGACGGCGGGTGGGAGTTCAACGACGAGTACATCGGCGTCTGAACGCGAACGCTTTTCCCCCATCCTCGACCAAGGCCCCGCATGGACCGCCGGGCCGCCGTTCGGGACACCTACGACCGTATCGCGACCCACTTCGCCTCGACACGGGAGTACGCCTGGCCCGAAGTCGAGTCGTTCCTCGAGGGCCGAGAGGGAACGGTCGGCCTCGATCTCGGCTGTGGGAACTGCCGCCACGCCGAATCGCTCGCCCCCCACGTCGACCGCGTGCTCGGGGTGGACGTCAGCCGCGGGCTCCTCGAGACCGGGCGGACCCGCGCGATCGACCGCGGCTTCTCGGTCGACCTGATCCAGGGCGACGCCTCGAGGCTGCCTCTCGCCGCCGACGTCGTCGATGTCGCCGTCTACGTCGCCACCCTCCACCACCTCCCCACCCGGGAGAGCCGCGTGGCGAGTCTCGGGGAACTCGCCCGCGTCCTCGCTCCCGACGGCCGGGCGCTGGTCAGCGCCTGGAGCACCGCCCACGACAACTTCGACCGCGAGGACGGCTTCGATACGACCGTCGAGTGGACTCTCCCCGGCGGCGAGAGGGTCGATCGGTTCTACCACATCTACGCCCCCGAGGAGTTCGAGGCCGACCTCGAGGCAAGCGCCCTCGAGGTGGTCGACTGGGAGATCTCGAGTGGCAACTGTTATGCGGAGGTCGCCGCCGGCACAAAAGGAAACTCCCTTAAGTGAACGCGACAAACCGAGAGGTGAACGCCGGGACGGCGTGGGCGTCGGTGGTCTAGTGGCAGGACCTGAGCCTTCCAAGCTCATGGCCCGGGTTCAAATCCCGGCCGACGCATTTTCCAGCGAACAACACCGGCGAGCACCGCGTAGCGTGTGCTCGTCACCCGTGAGCTGGATAATCGACAACAGGGATTTGAACTAGGCCAGTCGCAGCCCGCGCAGGCGGAGCCGAGCAGGAACGTCTGGACGTAGTTCAAATCCCGGCCGACGCCTTCTACCTGGCTACCCAGACCACAGCCGACACTCTCACTCTCCGGTAACTCGATAGGAGTTGCTAGCAGTCCCCAAAGAACTACGTTCGAACGCCGCCCACTCTAGGGGAGTCGATGCCCACCGTTTCCGCCCGAACGCCGATTCCGTCCCGAACTCACAGCTCCGGGGCGGACGTCGTGTCGATCCGACAGCCCGCCGGGACCGCACACGAACACTCGAGGTCGCCACCCCGGCTGTAGATGACTCGACGCGCACACGCACTCCTCGCCGGCGTGTCGGCACGCACTCGAGACGCCGTCCCGAACCCGACACACGTCGATCCGCGGGCGATCGCGATCGATACGCGGGCGCTCGCGGCGTTCCGGATCCTCGCCGCCTCGCTCATCGTCGCGGACGTCGTCCTCCGCGCCCGGAACTTCACGTTCTTCTACACCGAGGAGGGGGTCGTCCCGCAGTCGGTGGCGACGGCCATGACGGCCGACAACGCCTTCTCGATCTATTACTACACGACGGATTCGACGGTGATCGCGGCGTTTTTCCTCCTGACGGCCCTGGTCGGCCTCCAGTTGCTCGTCGGGTACAGGACGCGGCTCGCGACGATCGTCGCCTTTCTGCTGGTCGTCTCGCTCGATCACCACAACCCGCTCGTGTTGAGTTACGCCGACGTGCTCTTTCGGCTACTCCTATTCTGGGGGATCTTCCTCCCGCTCGAGGAACGGTGGTCGATCGATGCCCTCCACGCCGATTCGACGCCGAGAGCGACCGTCACGAGTCTCGCCTCGGCCGCAATCCTGGCACAGATGATCTTCATGTACGTTCTCAACGGCTATCACAAGACGGAGTCGGGGCTGTGGACCGGCGGGGAGGCGACGCCGTTGATCTTGGGCCTCGACAACACGACCTTCCTCCTCGGTGAGTTCATGCGGAACGTCCCGACGCTCCTCCAGTTCGGCGGGCTGACGTGGTACTACATCCTGCTTTTCTCGCCGTTGCTCCTCGTTTTCCGGGGGCGAACCCGCACGCTCTTTGTGGCCCTGTTCCTTGGCGGACACGCCACGTTCGCGGTTACGGTCCGGATCGGAGCCTTTCCCTACGTCGCGATCGCGGGACTGATCCTGTTTTTGCCGCCGTCGTTCTGGGACGACCTCGAGGGGCTGGTCCGGGCGGGTCCGCTGGCCCGTCTCGAGGCGTACCGTGACCCACTCGAGCGCGCTGGCTCCCGGTTCCCCGCGTTCAGCTACGATCGACCGACCGTCGATCGCGTTCGGACGGGTGTCTACACCGTCGCGCTGATCGTCGCGGTCGGTTCGGTGCTCGTGGTCCCGGCACTCGGTCACCTGCCGGTTGCCGGATTCGTCGACGACGACGGCGGCCCGGAAGATCGGATCGACGACAGGGCGGAGGCCCTGAGTCTCACGCAGCCGTCCTGGGCCGTCTTCGCCCCTCATCCCCGGACGACGGATCGGTACTACGTCTTCCCGGCGGAAACCGAAGGCGGTGAGACGGTCGACGCCTACAACGGCCGGGAACTGACCTACGAGCGTCCCTACGACGAACTCCAGAAACAGTTCGGCACGTACCGGGAACGGTTCTACATGAACGACGTTCGGCGTGGCGGACCCGGCGACGTCGTTTCGGAAAGCCTGGCCGAACACCTGTGTGAGTCCTGGGGCGACGAGGCCACCACGCTCACACACCTCAACATGTACGTCGTCAGCGAGGACGTGACACTCGAGACGATCGACGACCCCGACGAGCGCGACAGGGACGTACGCCGGTTCTACGAACACGGCTGTGGCGACAACCAGCCGACGGCGATCGACCCACCGTAGTTTGTGTCCGGTTCGGTCAGCCAGTATTGATCGGATCCGCGAGAAAAGCGGTCCGGAGACGGAGGGAACCCGTCTACTCCGTCCCGAACACCGTGACGACCTGTTGGTCTACGTCGTCCGGACTCGAGACCGTCACCGGGAACTCGACCGTTCGGCGGACGGGATAGGTCTCATAGCCCAGCCTGACCGTTCCCGTTTCGCCAGCCGAAAGCGTCACCGACGCCGTGTCGACCACCTCGCCGCCGACCTCGAGGCGAAGGGTCTCACTCCTCTCTTCCGTTCCCGTGTTCTCGACTTCGGCAACGACCTCGAGGAACTCGCCGGCGGCGACCGGCGCGTTCGTCCCCGTGATCGCCATCTCGAGGCCGTTCGGTTCGACGAGCGAGATTTCCCAGGTAGTCTCGACCATCGCCCCGTTCTCGTCGACCACCCAAGCGATCAGCGGACACCGGTGACAGAGCGTGTCGGCGTCGACCGACAGCGTGGCGCTCGCCCCGGTGCCCTCGAGGTCGCTCACCTCGAGCAACCGGTCTGCGTGGCCGAGCCACCAGACGGCCCGGGTAAGGGGGGTGTCGGTCCCGACGGCCTCGAAGCCGAACGTCGCCGTCTCGCCGTACGCGAGTTCGACCGGGTCTTCAGCCGGGGTTACCGCGTCGATCGTCGGTGCCTGTGCCCCGTCGGGGGTTACCTCCACCGACCAGGGGACCCTGTAATTGCCGTCCTCTTCCTCGACGACGGCGATCACGTCGTGGCTGCCAGCTTGCTCGAAGGTCTCCCGCCAATACAGTGTGCCCGTCGCCTCGAAGTACTGCTGTTCCCAGATCGGGGCGACGCCGTCGAAGACCTGCTCCCCACCTGACCACCACTGCCCCCAGCCGTCCGCCTCGAAGAGGACCGTCGTTCCCGGCTGGACGGCGACCTCCGCACGAGATGGGTTCACCCGCCCGTCCTCGAGGTCGTCGATTCCGAGCACCTCGACGATCCGCTCTGTCGATCCGTACTCGCTTTCGGCCCTGAGCGGGAAGGTCACGTCGGTCCCGACGGGGTAGGTCGGGTGGGAGAAGGCGTGTGTTTCCGTCGTCCCGGGCGCGACCGTCCGCTCCCAGGTAAACTGCAGTTCGTCGCCGATCAGGAAATCGATCGCCGGGCGGACGGCGTCGACACCCGTGTTCTCGACCACGAGGGACCCCTCGAGTGGGTCCCCGGCCTCGACGGGATCGTTCGTTTCTCGAATCGCGATGGAGACATCCTCGGCGTTGGCCGG
>LKNC01000040.1 GCA_001564255.1 Natrialbaceae archaeon Tc-Br11_E2g1 | reverse complement strand
TCGGTGACCGAATCGAAGCTGAGTCGGAGCTTTCCGTCGTTTCGTTCGAGGAACCGGCGGACCTGCTCGACGATACCGTCGACGTCGTCGGGAGCGGCGACGTAGTGGACGTCCTCGCTCGACCGTCGGGAGTAACCCCGTTCGATGCTCAGCGTATCCAGGATCTCCGCACGGGACTCGTCGACGTCGTAGTACTCGAGTTTCTGTTTGACCTCGCGCGCGGTGGTTCGCGTGGAGATAACGAGGAAGCTGTCGGTGTCCGTTTTCAGAAAATCGGTATCTATGCGGTCGGTCTCGCCCGTACTCGGGTGCAACAGGAGAACCCCCGTTCCCCCACCTACTGCATCGGGTGTGCCGTCGACCTCGAGTGCGTATTCCATTATTGAGGTGAACAACTTTCGGGACTGACTTAAGATTGCGGGTGTCGGTCGTGGGCCCGTCCGGCGGTATCAGAACACCTCGCCGTCGGTCGGGAACCAGGCGAAGCCGTGGTTGGCCGCGAGTTCGACTGTCACGGCCTCGTTCAACTCGAGGCGATCGGAGTGGTTGTGCATACATTCGAGGACCTCGCCGCTGTCGAGTTCGACCCGGTAGAGGACGGTGGGGCCGAGATACCGCCGATAGATCACGCGGCCGTCGGCCTCGCGTTCCCCGGCGGGGCGAGCGAGCAGGTCGTCGGGGCGCACTAAGACGTCGATCGTCGTCCAGTCGTACTCCACCGTGAGCCCGTGGATGCGGTCGCGACCGATCGGACCGAGCGTGGTCTTCACGACGTCTTCTTCGATGTGCCCCGGGAGGAAGCTGGCGTGGCCGAGGAACTCGGCGACGAAACGGGATTTGGGTCGCTGGAACACCTCTTCGGGAGTGCCGACCTGCTGTAACTGCCCGTCGCTCATCACGGCGACGCGGTCGGAGATCGACAGCGCCTCCTCCTGGTCGTGGGTGACCGAGACCGTCGTCACGCCCGCTTCCTTGACGATCCGGCGGACTTCTTCGCGCATCTCGACGCGTAAGTCGACGTCCAGATTCGAGAACGGTTCGTCGAGGAGCAAGACGTCCGGTTCGGGCGCGAGCGAACGGGCCAGCGCGACCCGCTGTTGTTGGCCACCCGAGAGGTTTTCGGGGTATGCTTCCCGCTTGTCGGCCAGCCCGACGAGGTCCAGTAGCTCCGTGACGCGGTCGTCCGTCCGCTCGTCGTCCCGTTCTTGAAGACCGAAGGCGATGTTCTCGCCGACGGTCATGTGCGGAAAGAGCGCGAAATCCTGGAAGACGACGCCGACGTCCCTGTTTTCCGGTGGAGCGAACGTTCCATCGGCGTCAGCAACGCGGTCGCCGTCGAGGTCGATCCGCCCTTCGTCGGGTCGCTCGAGGCCGGCGATCAGGCGAAGGGTCGTCGTCTTCCCACAGCCCGAGGGGCCAAGGAAGGTCAAAAACTCCCCGTCCCGGACCGAAAGCGAGAGTTTCGAGACGGCGGTTTCCGCGCCGAAGCGTCTGGTGACGCCGTCGACCTCGAGGATGGTCGCTTCGTCGGCCGCCGGTGATCTCTTCGACTTTGCTCGCTGGTCGGTCGTCGATCCATACCGTTGGGTCCGTTCGTTGTTAACTGACATTGTTGTCCTCCTGTCGTAACAAGACCAACATCGAGAGTCCGGAGATGACCACGAGGATGAGTGCCGGGAGTGCCGCATAGCGATAGTGGGCAGTGCCGTGGGCACTCCAGATGAGCGTCACCAGCGTTTCCGTGCCGATCGGCTGGAGCATCAGGGTCGCCGGGAGTTCTTTCATCGTGGTCAAGAAGACGAGGACGCCACCGGCGACGACTCCCGGCGCGATCAGCGGGAGAGTCACTCGTCGGAAGGTTTCGATCTGGCTCGCATTCAGCGTCCGAGCGGCTTCCGGGAGTTTCTCGTCGACCTGGAGTACCGACGTGCGCGTCGTCCCGACAACCTGTGGGAGAAAGCGGACGACGTAGGCGAACACGAGCAGCGGAACGGTCCGGTACACCCAGGAGGCGTAGTTCGCGCCGAAAAACACGAGCGCGAGCCCGATGACGATCCCTGGCACTGCAAAGCCGACGTACGTACCACGCTCGAACAGCCGGGCCAGCCTCGAGTCCGACCGTGCCGAGAGGTAGCCGACCGGGAGCGCCAGGACTGACGCAACGAGTGCAGCCAGTGCAGCGAGGTAGACGGAGTTGATCGCGTACCCCCACTCGAAGGCGTACGACGATACGCCCCCGCCCGTTCCCCGAAGGACCCACATCCCGAAGATCGCGACCGGGACGACGAGGGTCACAATGCCGAGGGTAGCGACGCCGCCCATCGCCGGCCACCTCCACGCTCCGAGGCGGATCCGTGCGCCGCTGGCACCGCCGCCACTCGCATCCTCGTCACGACCGACTTTCGCCTCGACGAGTAACACGACTGCGGTGACGGCGAGCAACTGCAGTGACAGCAAGGCTGCGTACTCGACGTTGAACGCGCCGAACTCCCAGTAGATTGCGCTCGTAAAGACGGTGACCTGCATGAACGCCGGCGTCCCGAAGTCCGAAATCGCATAGAGAGCGACCAGTAACGAGCCCGCTGCGATCGCCGGACGAATCTGGGGAAGCGTGACCCGGCGAAAGGCCTCGAGGCGATCGGCGTTCAGTGTCCGGGCGGCGTCGACGAGCGAGGCGTCCATCGAAAGCAGTGCCGCCCGCGTCGTCAGGAAGACGTAGGGATACGTATAGAGCGTAATCACGAGGATCGCACCGGGAAGGGTCCGAACGTCCGGAAGGCCGAGCCCGAACACGGAACTCAACTCGCCGTGTGGCCCGAACGCGGAGACGAACGCGAACGCCCCGATGTAACTCGGGATCACGAGCGGCAAGGCGGCGACGATCGTCCACAGCCGTCGATAGGGGAGATCCGTCCGCGTCGTCAAGATTGCCAGTGGAACCCCGATCAGAACCGAGAGCACGGTCACCCCGGCCATCAAGCCGAGGCTCGTCCCCAGAATCTCGGCGGTCCGGATCGAGAACATGAGAGTCGCTGCCCGCGCCGGATCGACCTGCAACGCCCGGAGAACGATCCAGACGAGCGGCGAGACGACGGTGACGGCGATCAGTCCACTGAGGACTACCAACGCAGCCGAAGAGTCGTTCCCGTCCGCACTCACTAGGTTCTCGAGTCGAGTCGATACCACGGTAGAGCTCACTCGATACGTACTTCCGGAGGGATTTAGGCTTTCCTAAAAACGACTAGAGACGATCGGCTGGATCGAGGACACGGTTCCCCGGTCAGAGCATCCCCTCTTCGCGCAGGAGGTCGTTGACGTGTTGGGTATCCCCGAGTTTGTTCAGGTCGAACTCGAGGGGGTCGATCTCCTCGAGGGTCGGCAGGTCGCCGACGTACTCGACGCCGTCTAAGACGGGATACTCGCCGTTTACCTCGACGAAGAACTCCTGTCCTTCCCTTGCGAGGATGTGTCGGGTAAACTCCGCGGCGAGGTTCGGCGTCTGTGCGCCCTCGAGGATCGCTATGCCGGAGACGTTGAACAGACAGCCGGGATCGTTCCTGGTGAAGGTGACGTCGATCGGCGCGTCCGGATCGTTCTCGAGGATGCGGCCGGCGTAGTACTGGTTGCCAAGCGCGATCTCCTGTTCGCCGTCCGCGACGGCCTCGGCCTGTTCCGTTCCGCCGTTGTACAGGGTCGCGTTCTGGTCGTCGACCATCATGCGGACCCACTCGCGGGTGCGCTGTTCGCCTTCTTCTTCGATCATCGCGACGATGAAAGAACGGAAGGTTCCGGAGTTCGGTCGCGTCGAGATGACGTCTCTGAACTGCTCGTCTTCAGCGTACGCGAAGATATCGTCGGGAAGCTCGTCGCCGTCGAAGTGATCCGTATTGTACTGGACTGCACGAACGCGGCCGGAGGCACCCGTCCACTGGCCGTCGGAGTCGCGGTAGTTGTCCTCGACGGCGTCGACGACGTCATCGGGGAGGTCGCGTGCGAGATCGTTTTCTTTGACCTGTGCGAGTTCGCCCGAAGACTGCGTGTAGAAGAGATCGGCGGGGCTGTTCTCACCTTCCTCGAGAAGGCTTGCCAGCTGATCGCCTTCGTCGTCGTGGTCGATACTGATCTCGAAATTTTCGTACTCGTCTTCGATTTGCTCGAATAGCGGATCGACCTGGTCCGGGGTTCGCGCCGAGTAGATCACCAGCTCCCCCTCGAGGTCCCCCAGGTCGTCCCAGGAGACGGCACTCGCCTCTACGGGTGATCCCTGTGGCCCGTATTCCTCAAAGGGATCGTCTCTCGCCCCGCCGAGACAGCCTGCAAGCCCCGCGATCCCTGCCACGGAAACGCCCGTGGTGGCGAGGAATCGTCGACGGCCGATCGTCGAACTCATCCGCGATGCGCTGTCGTCGTGTTCTGGCATACCTAGTTTTAGGTCGACCTAAAACATAAATACCTTCCGAAATCCGACGGCAAAGTGGATGAAGAGCGAAGAAAGAAAGCGCTGGTCGGTCGGCGAAGCCCGGATGCCCACGGGATTTCGGCTGACCTAAACCCCTCGGGACGTGTCTTTTTAGGCCGCCCTAAAGAACTTATCGGTGATCTCCCCCGCCGGAGACGAACCCGTTTAGTCGGGCGCGGACCTAAACCGCAGATATGAGCGTTCGCGAGGAGTTCGACGACTGGGCCGAAGAGGGACGGGACAAGGGAATGGAAGAGCGCCACTGGCACACCGCCAAACACGCGCTCGCGCGAATGCCGGTCGAAGCCGGCGACGTTATCCTCGACATGGGCTGTGGCAGCGGCTACGCCGGCCGCGCCCTGCGGGACACTTACGACGCGGGTGCGGTCTACGGTCTCGACGGTTCCCCCGAGATGACCCGAAACGCCGCTGAGTACACCGAGGACCCACAGGTCGGCTACGTCGTCGGCGACTTCGGCTCGCTGCCCTTCGGCGACGACTCGATCGATCACCTCTGGTCGATGGAGGCCTTTTACTACGCCTCGAACCCACACCATACCCTCGAGGAAATCGCCCGCGTGCTCCGTCCCGGCGGCACGTTCTACTGTGCGGTAAACTACTACGAGGAGAACGGCTACTCCCACGGGTGGCAGGAGTTCATCTCGATCGAGATGACCCGCTGGTCCGCGAGGGAGTATCGCGACGCCTTCCGCGAGGCCGGCCTGTCCGTCGCCGAACAGGACAACGTCCCGGACCTCGAGATCGAGATCCCACCGAAATCCGAATTCCCCACCGAGGAGTGGGACAGCCGTGAAGCGATGGTCGAACGCTACCGCGAGCTCGGGACGCTGCTCACGGTCGGCGTCGCACCCTGAAAAATCGGTTCGTGTCGCGGTCCGATCCCAGCCTCAGTCGGCTGCGACCTGGACCTCGGCTTGCTCTCGGACGATCTCCGCGAAGTTCTCGAAGACCAGTTTCGCCTGGCCGGTCTCGGCGTGGTTCTCGCGGGTGATGCTCTCCAGGAGCTCGCGCTTTCGACTGTCCTCGAGGTCCTTGCGCAGGCTCAGATCGCGGGCGGTCTTGCGGTCGAACTCCGGGTGAAACTGGACCCCGAAGACCCGCCCTTTCCGGAAGCCGTGGTTCGAGTACTCGTTTTTGGCCAGCGGCTGTGCGCCCGGCGGTAACTGCGTGACCTCGTCCTGGTGGGTCGTGAAGGCGGTAAAGCGCTCGTCGACGCCCTCGAGCAGCCGCGAATCGCCGACCCGCTCGATCTCGCTGTAGCCGATCTCGTAGACGCCCATGTCGGAGACCGTTCCCCCGAGGACCTCGGCGAGTAGCTGGTGACCCCAACAGACGCCGAGACACGGGAGTCCCCGATCGATCGCCTCTCGCACCCACGCTTTCGTGGGCGGGATCCATGCCTCGTCGTCGTAGACCGACGTCCGCGACCCCGTGACGACGACCGCGTCGAAGTCGAACGTCCCGGGGACGTGGCCGGCGGTGACGTCGAACTCGACGGCCGACCCCTCGAGTTCGCGCCGGAAGTTTCGGGTCGTGTTCGCGTCCTCGAGGGCCGCGTTGAGGACGGCGGTTCGCAAGCGACTCATCGAACGTACGTACCGACCCGGAGAAAAAAGCCCTTCCGCCTTACGACACGGTTGCCGTGGTCTCGGTGGCGGTTATCCCCCGCCTACGGGGGAGTACTACCCCCTTCGTCCCGGCGAACGACTACCTCTCGAGGGCCGCGATCGCCTCACTCGCCTCCCTGGCCGCCTCGAGGCACTCACGGGCGTACCGGGGGTCGTCGGTCGCGGCGGCCTCGCTCGCGAACCGCTCGAGGGCGTCGATCAGGGCGGTCCGGCCCGCCTCTATATCACCCTGGTCCGACGGCCGCGGTCGCTCCCCGGGCCGTGGCCGGGCCGTCCCGTCGGCGGTATCCGTCCCCCGGGTGGCGTCTCGAGGTCGCTGTGTCGGCTGTGGCGTCTCGGCTCCGGCTACCGCCCCCTCGTCGCCGTCGGCCGCGTCGCCACCCGAGGACGCGACGGCGTTCCGTTCGACATCGGCGGGTTCGGCCCCGTCGTCGGTGGTCCGGTCCGTCTCGGCCTCCGGGAGCGTCCCATCGATGCCCCCGGGGCCGCCGTGACAGTTCGGACAGAACGTGACGCCGTCCTGTTGGAACAGCGGGTCACCACAGGCGTCACAGTGGGTGTTCGTCATCCGGGCTCCCTTGAGCAGGAGGTCGCTCATCCGCTGGGTGGCCTCCCGTTCTGCCTGGTCGCGTTCGTACTTCTCGCGTAGGCGTTCGCGCTCTGCTTCCTTATCGAAGTCGCTCATACCCGTCTAGACGTGGGTCCCCGTCGAAAAACCTGCGACCGTGATCGACGACTCCGGAAACACTTAGTTCGCCTGTCGGAGATATCGAACGGATGTCAGCCGAACGGACGGGTGAGACGGATCGATGGACGGAGCTTCGCTCGAGGCTGTCCCAGGAGTGGACCCTCTGGCTCGAGTTTGCGCCCGAAGCCGTCGCAAGCGCCGGCTACCTCGCGGTCGTCTGGCTGCTCGCGGTGGGCCTCGTGAGTCCGGTACTCGCTCTCGTCGGGACGGGCGTCTGGCTCGCCGGGGCCGTCGTCTGGATCGTCCTCGGCCGACGGCGGTAGCTCAGCGCTCGACCCGGGCCTCGAGGGACGCCACTGCCGCCTCGGGCGTCTCGACGGTCTCGACGCCCGGGAGCTCCCCACAGCCGATGCCGACGATCGGTCGGTCGTAGACCCCCGCGAAGCCGATCTCCGAGAGCGTCCCGGCACGTCCCGGGAGGGCGATCACGCCGTCGCCGTTGAGGGGAACCAGGGCGTTTCTGGCGTGGCCCATCCCGGTCGCGATGGCGATGTCGACGTACTCGTTTGCCGCCGACCGATCCTCGACCGGGAGGATACCGATCGTCTCCCCGCCGGTGGCTTTCGCGCCACGACAGACCGCCCTCATCGTGCCACCGAGGCCGCCACAGACGACCGTGTGGTCGCGCCGACCGAGTCGTTCGCCCACCGCCCGCGCGAGCTTTTCCTCCTGTTCGGTAACCGAGCCGCCACCGATGACACTTACGCGCATACCCGAGTGGGCGGTGCCGACCGTCATCAGCCTACGGATCGGTAGCCCCGGGGGAGGTCGGGTCGGGGACGGCTCCCGACGTATAGTAAAGGATTCGACGGATTTAACCTCCGGGCCGATGGATTTCTACACATGACGAAAGTTAGTGTGGTAGGCGCGGCAGGGACGGTCGGTGCCGCAACCGCCTACAACATCGCACTGCGAGAGATCGCGGAGGAACTCGTTCTCGTCGACATTCCGGACATGGAAGACGACACGGTCGGCCAGGCCGCCGACCTAAACCACGGTGGGGCCTACGACTCGAACACCGTCGTCCGCCAGGGCGACTACGCCGACACCGCCGGCTCGGACGTCGTCGTCATCACGGCTGGCATTCCACGCCAGCCGGGCCAGACCCGCATCGATCTCGCGGGAGACAACGCGCCGATCATGGCGGACATCGGCTCGTCGCTCGCCGAACACAACGACGACTTCATCACGATCACTACCTCGAACCCCGTCGACTTGCTCAACCGCCACCTCTACGAGGCCGGCGACCGAGCCCGGGAGAACGTGATCGGCTTCGGCGGCCGACTCGACTCCGCACGGTTTCGTTACGTCATCTCCCAACGCTATGACGTCCCCGTCCGGAACGTCGAGGCGACCATCCTCGGGGAACACGGCGACGCCCAGGTCCCCGTCTTCTCGAAGGTCCGGGTCAACGGCCAGGACCTGGAGTTTACCGACGAGGAGAGAACGGAACTCCTCGAGGAACTCCAGACCTCGGCGATGAACGTCATCGAGAAGAAAGGTGCCACCGAGTGGGGGCCCGCGACGGGCGTCGGCCACATGGTCGAAGCCGTCCTGCGTGACACCGGCGAGGTCCTGCCGGGCAGTATCAAACTCGAGGGCGAGTACGGCCACGAGGACACCGCCTTCGGCGTGCCGGTGAAACTCGGTGCCGACGGCGTCGAGGAGGTCGTCGAGTGGGACCTCTCGGAGTTCGAACGCGACCAACTCGGCGAGGCCGCGGAGAAACTCAGAGAACAGTACGACGAGATCGCTTAAGAGGAGACCACGTCGCGACGAGACGCGTTCGCGTCTCGGACAGCGATCTACGCTGGTAGAAACGGTGAGCGAAGCGAGCGGTTACTGGATATGTCCTTCCCGGCGGAGCTGGTCGGCTTCCGATTTCTCGTAGCGCCAGGTGATGTCGGCCTTTTCGTCCTGCCAGTCCCAGGGGGAGACGAGCACGACGTCGTCCTCGCGGATCCAGATGCGTTTTTGCATCTTGCCGGGAATGCGTGCGGTGCGTTCTTTCCCGTCGGCACAGCGTACTGTCACGCGGTTCGCTCCGAGCATGTCCGTGACGGTCGCGAAGACCTCCCCGTCCTCGGGCATCCGGAGGTTCTTGCGGCCGCCGCTGTCGTCGTCGCTCATCGCCGGTGGTTTGTCATCGAACCGTTTACGCTTTTTCGTTCGTCGAACGGAACGGTCGGTAACTCCGGCCTCGAGCATCGACGAATCACGCCGTTTAACGGAGTCGCCCGACCAACCGGGGGTATGATCGGGAACCTCGGCCCCCTCGGAATCGGTGGTCTCGTCCTCTTGCTCGCTGGCGTCGCGCTCGTCGCCCACGCGAGCCTCCAGATCGCGGCGGGGATCGCACTCGTCGTCGCCGGACTCGGGCTCGTCGTCAAATCACTCGTCGCCGGGATGCTCCAGTCGTGGGGGCTGTTCTAGGACGGGTTCGATCCGTCTATGACCTCGAGGACTGCGGTCAGGCTTTCGAGTTCCAGGGTCGGCTCGACGTCGAGTTGTCGGGTGACGTTGTGATCGCGGCGGAGGAAGACGGTATCGAACCCCGCCCGTTTCCCGGCGACGACGTCGCTCTCGCTGTCGCCGACGTACACGGGGTTCGAACAGTCCAGTTCCGCCGCTGCTGTCTCGAGGTATCCCGGGTCCGGTTTCTTCTCCCGGAGGCTCTCGCGGGTGGGAGCTCTGGCCTGGACCGTCTCGATACACTCACGGAGCCCGTACTCCGCGAGGACGAACTCGACGATCCGGGTCTGGTTGTTACTTACGACCCCGGTCGGAACGTCGACGCCCTCGAGACACGTCGTGTCCTCGTACGGGACCTTCCGCCCGGCGCTGGTTTCCGCCCGGAGGGTCCGTTCGATTCGATCCTCTCGATGCCGCCAGAGCGTGTCGGGATCGAGACCGTATCGCTCGCCGACGGCGCTCAGCTCCGCATCCGAGACGTCGATGGTGATCGCGTCGACGTCCGTCGGGTTCGGATCCGAGACCCCGGCATCGGCGAACGCGTCGATAGCGGCCTCCCGTAACACCTGTCGTGAACAGAGCGTGACGATCACCCCATCGTGGTCGAGAAGGAGTCCGTCGTACCGCGTGTCACTCATCGGTCGACCAACGGAGCCGACGCTACTGAGCGTATTGGTACCGGAACCTCGAGGACGTTTGCGGACCGAAGACCGACGACTACGCCTCGTTGTCGCCGGCGCGGTGTTCGCTGATGAGTCGGTCGACCATCGCCGTCTTGCGGCGTTTCTTCCGTTCTCTGGCCCGATCGTACCAGTCGTCGATCACGGCCTCGACGTCGTCCTCGCGGGCGACGGCGAGTTCGTCGACTTCCTGCATAGCGACGTCGGCGGCGGGCCCGACGGGAATCTCACGATCGAAGAGGATCGTGTCGGCGATCTCCGAGAGCCCACCGTCCTTGAGCACGACCCGTGGCTCGAACTCCGCGAGCGACTCCGCCGTCGACCGGCCAGCACCGCTTGCATCCCGCAGGTAGACCACGTCGCCGGGGGCGATACCGTACTGTTCGTTTGCCTCCCGGACGGCGTCTTTCGTGAACTGCTCGATCACCTTCACCGGGACGAGCCCCTCCTTTTTCGCCGAGACGTCGCTGAAGTTCGAGTGGTCGAGTTTCCACAGGGCTTTCATCCGCTCGATTTTCTCCTCGAGTTCCGCGACCGTCTCGCGGGCCTCGTCGCGTTCGTACTCGAGGCGTTCGGCCGTCCGTCGGTAGCGGGTCACCTCGCGATTTCGCCGGACCTCCTTGCGCTCTTTTCGGCGAGTGGCCTCGAGTTCGCCCTCGAGGTCGGCGATCCGGTCGTCACGGTCCTCGAGTCGGCCTTCCAGCGTCGAGACGTGTGACTGGAGGCGATCGACCTGGCGCTCGAGGTCCCGGATCCGTCGCTCCTCGGCGGTGAGTTCGCGCGGTTCCGGCTGAGTGGAGTCGGCCTCGGGTTCGTCGTCGTCCTCGAGGTCCCTGAGGACGGCCTCGACGCTCTCCTCGCCGGCGACGACTCGAGCGGTGATCTCGCCGCGGTCGATCCCCGGCGGGAGTCTGGCGTCGATCCGATCGAACTGATCCTCGTGGGCGTCGAAGGCGTACAGCGCGGCGGCCATCGCGTCACGCTGGTGGTCGTCGTCGTAGGGATGCTCGCGGGTGCGGTGTTGTTTCTCGTCGATCGGGAGGTCCCGCTCGGGCGTCCAGCCCGCGGCGTCGAAGCTCCGGCGGAACTTTTCGACCGTCTCGGGCATCGGCGTCACGTCGGCCGCGACGACGATCGGACGGCCCCGTTCGACAATCCACTCGATCACCGCGGCCGTATCCGTCGTCCGCGAACTGAAGACGTCCAACACCTCGCCCTCGAGGCTGACGATGGAGACGGCGGTCGTCGTCCCCGGGTCGATGCCGATGACGACGTGATCGTGGCGCTTCGCGAGCGGGCGGAACTCGATCCCGTCGCGGCGTTCCCGTTCGATCTCCACGCGGACGTCGCCCGACCGGTTCCGCGAGACCGGGATGTCCTGTGGGCGCGCTTCGACGGTGAAGACGGCGTTGGCGTAGCCGCCGTAGGCCTCGCGGATCTCGACGTCGTACTCGAGGTTCGCCCGCTCGAATGCCGACTCGACCTCCCGTGCGCGCCGCTTTACAGAGCCGTGGATCCGGCGGGTGTAGCGGTCGGCACTCCACCCACCTTTTCCGGTGGAACGTCCCCGGGAGACTTTGACTTCCGTCGTGTCGGTAAAGGCCGACACCTCGTGGCCGACGTTGTGGGCGGCAAGGCGGGCGGCGGCCTCGGCTTCGGCCATCGGCTCTTTGCTGTAGGGGATCCCGTGGCGTTTCGCGACTCGGGAGAGCGGCTCCGGTTTTTCCGCGCCGGTGACTTGCACGAGCATCGTCTCCGCCGGAAGCGAGCCCAGAAAGTGGACGAGTTCGTCCTTGTCGGCGGCGAGTTCGTACATGTTGTCCGTCGCGACGATCGCCGGCTCGACGGACTCGATCAACCGACGGAGTTTCCGGCCCGTGACGACGTCACGCTCTAGGTCCTCACCGTCGTACTCGACCAGCGCGTAGGACGGGGAGTCACCGCGCACGTCACCGCTCTGGATATCGACCCCGAATACTACCGCGTCGAGCGCACTCGTTCGCGTGCTCACGGGGGCTTCTAGGGACGAACGAGGTATAAATCCGACGCGGAAACACAGTCTCAGATGAGGTCTACGGCTTCACCGTCGCCTCTGGCGGTGATCCGCTCGATCTCGAGTGCGTACCAGACGGTTTCGAACTCGTCGTCCCGGCGGATCTCCGGGAGCGCCGAGACCGCCTGACTGAAGAAGACGGCGGCCCCGCCGTCGGCGACTTCGGCGTCCGAGAGCTCCCGCAGCGATCCCTCCGCGATGACACTCTCCCAGGTCCCGTCCTCACGAAAGACGTAGTTGGTCAGCGTGGAGGTCCCCTCCGCCTGGAGCAGTTCCCGTTTCCGACTGTCATCGTCGACGACCAGGTGCATGACACAGCGGCGGTTCTCCGGGTCGTACCCGTACGAGATCGGGACTCCGTACCCGTCGCCTCCACTGGCCAGTGAGAGCACTCCGTGGCCCCGTCGTTCGAGCAACCGCTCGGCCATCTCTCCGGAAATTCGCTCACCCACGTCCCCCATACCCGGCCAGTTCGAACGCGTTCGGTATAAAATGTTATGGTATGTTAACACGCTCGTGTGCCACGGTATGTTAACACGCTCGTGTGCCACACAGTCGACGGGCGTCAGGCCTGCGGGTACGGGACCTCGAGGTTGTCGCCGTCGTCGGGGACGACAACGTCGCCGTCGAAGACCGACCGGGCCTCCGTGAGGTGATCGGAGACGTCGCCGGCGTACCGCGAGGAGATGCCCACGAGCGCGAGCCGTTTCGCGCCTGCTTCGTTCGCGATGCGGGCGGCCCCCCTGGCCGTCGAGTGGGCGGTTTTGCCCGCGCGGTCGGCGCGGTCGTCGGCGAAGGTGCCGTCGTGGATCAACAGGTCGGGCTCGTCCGCGACCTCGACGGTCTCGACCGTCGGGCGGCTGTCGCCCGTGTAGACGACGCTCCGGCCAGGGCGGGGGTCGCCGACGACCTGTTCGGGCTCGACGACGGTGCCGTCCTCGAGTTCGACCGGCTCACCCTCGTGGAGCGTCGAGAACTTCGGCCCGACTGGGACGCCCAGTTCCTCCGCGCGTTCACGGTCGAAACGGCCCTTGCGGTCGTCCTCGACCAGCGCGTAGCCGACGGCGGTGGTGTCGTGGTCGGCGTCGAACGCGCGGACCTCGTACTCCTCTGCCCGGTAGGCGACGTCGCCCGGGGAGACCTCGTTTACGCGAACGGGGAAGTCGGGGTCGTTGCCGAGTGAGCGAACGAGCGTGTGGATCGTCCGGCGTCGCCCCTGTGGGACGTGGATCGTCAGGGGTTTTTCACGGTCCTGGAAGTCCCAGGTCTGGACGAGTCCGGGGATCCCGAGGACGTGATCGCCGTGGGTGTGCGTGATGAAAAGCTGTGAGACGGTAAAGCCGGTTCCAAAGCGCATCATCTGCCGTTGGGTCCCCTCCCCGCAGTCGAAAAGCAGGTTCTCACCTTCACGGGCGAGGAAGATCCCCGCCGTATTCCGTCCGACCGTCGGCACGGCCCCGCTCGTCCCCAGGAACGTCACACACAGTGGCATCGGGAACGACTCCGACCGCCGGGGGTAAACCGGCTTCGGATCCGGGCGGGTCCTCGCCGGAGCTCGAGGCCGCCCGCCGTGAAACGGTATCAACTGCTGGACAGTCGAAAGGATATTCACGGGAACGGGAACTCTCCAGATGAAACGGAGGGGTCGTTTTACGGTCCTACGGAACGACGTCACGCATTCAGACGACGAGAATGAGTTCGGGACTGACCGTCGGCAAGATACAACGCGTCGTGGCGATACTGATAGCGATCGCCGTCGTCCTCGCGGCGGGGGTGGTCGTCGGACAGGCACCCGAACTCTTCGGCGCGGAGATCGACGACCCCGAAGCCGACATCGAGTTCGAGGACCAGGCCGCCGACGGCGAGGCGATCGAGGTCGCCACCGTCTCGACGAGCGACGGCGGATTCGTCGTCGTCACCGACACTGACGGGACCACCCTCGGCGTCTCCGAGTACCTCGAGGCCGGCGACCACGGGAACGTCACCGTCGATCGACTCGAGACGGTCGACGCGGAGATGTTCGGCCAGTTGACCGCGACCGTCCACCGGGAGACGACCGACGACGGGACATACGCCTACGCAGAAACCGACGGCGAGGAGGACCGACCCTACCTCGAGGACGGGTTCCCGGTGGCCGATAGCGCCATGATCACGGCCGAGGACCCCGACGAGGAACTCGACCGGCGAACGTTCACCGTCGAGTCACTCGAGGGCCCGACGAACGTGACGACCGACG